>DASUEE010000309.1:0-9547 GCA_036275235.1 Acidimicrobiales bacterium
CGTGGCCGACCTGCCCCGCACCCGGTCGGGGAAGCTCGTGGAGCTGGCGGTGTCCGACGCCGTCAACGGCCGGGAGGTGCGCAACACCGAGGCCCTCGCCGACCCGGACGTCCTGTGGGCCGTGCGCGACGCCGTGCAGACGGGCGGCTGACGCCGGCGCCACGCCGGTAGACAGTGGCGGTGGACGCCGACGACCTCGCCCGCCGCCGGACCCGGTACGAGAGCGAGGGCTTCGACGTCGCCGACGCCCACCCCGAGCCGCTCGTGCAGTTCGGCCAGTGGCTCGACGCCGTGTCGTCGTCGCTCGACGAGCCGAACGCGATGGTCGTCGCCACCGTGCAGCCCGACGGCCGGCCCGCCGTGCGCACGGTGCTCCTGCGCAGCCTCGACCACGGCGGCCTCACGTTCTTCACCAACTACGAGAGCGCGAAGGCCCAGGCCCTCGAGCGCGACCCGCACGTCGAGGCGCTGTTCCTGTGGGTGCCGGTCCACCGGCAGGTGCGGGTGCGGGGGCGGGTGGTCCGGGTCGACGCCGAGACCTCCGACGCCTACTTCGCCTCCCGCCCCCGCGACTCCCAGCTCGGCGCGTGGGCGTCGCCGCAGTCGACGGTGGTCGAGAGCCGCGACCAGCTCGAGGCCTGGCTGGCCGCCGCCGAGCAGCGGTTCCCCGACGAGGTCCCGAGGCCCCCGCACTGGGGTGGCTACCGCATCGAGCCGGACGGCTGGGAGTTCTGGCAGGGCCGTCCCGGCCGCCTGCACGACCGGGTGCGCTACCGGCGCGACGGCGACGTCTGGATCCGGGAGCGGCTGGCCCCGTAGGGCGAGCTCGACGAGATCCGGCCCGGCAGGTGGGTGCTATGCCGTCGAGATCACGGTGACGGCGTGGGCGAGGCCGTCGACCAGCCGCTCGGTGTGCGGCGTGGGGAACCCACCGTCCCACTGGCTCCAGAACGGCCCGTTGCCCCGCACCCGCGGCGGCAGCTCGATCTGCACACCCTGGCGCCGGGGCAGGTTCACGGGGTTGTGGCGGTGCAGGCCGCGCAGCTCGACCGGGATGCCGTCGAGGTCGTCGATCACCTCGTAGCCCGGCAGGTGCGAGCGCAGCGACGCCGCGACCTGCCCGGCCAGCTCCCGGTTGCGCCCGCCGAGCAGCAGGGTGCGGAACATTCCGCGACGGCCGTAGCCGTGGAGGGTGAGCACCACGTCGACGTGCTCGACGAACGCAGCCAAGCGCTCGGAGTGCGACGGACGGAACGAGGTCGACGGCAGGTGGTGCTGCATGCCGTCGGGCTGGCGCACGGCGTAGAGCGAGGCGCCGGTGCGCTCGGCGACGGCCTCGGCCACGTGGTCCGTGCCGACCTCGAGATCGCCGCCGTGGTACGCCATGACGCCGACCCGCGACCCGAGCACCAGGTCCTCGACCACCCCGTCGGCGGCCAGCAGGTCGGCGAGGTCGTTCAGGGCTCCGACTGCCGGTGACGGGCGGCCACGAGCACCGACACGGCGATCATGGCGGCGATGGCCACGGCGAGGTAGAGGCCGAGACGGGTGGCGCCGACGTCGGACACGAGCTCCGTGGCCCGCGCCGACCAGTCCTCGACGAGGTCGACCGGACCCGCATCGGCGCCGGGGTCGTTGCGCACCCGGACCGAGAAGATCCCGTACCAGGCGACGTAGGCGCCCATCAGCACCATGAGCGCCGCGGCGACGCGGTCGACGTGGCGCATGCTCGAGCGCAGGACCCGCACGACGGAGTCGCGCGCCAGGGCGATCGCCACGGTCAGCGCGGTGATGACCAGCCCCATCCCGAGCGCGTAGGTCACCAGCACCGCGACCCCGGAGACGAAGTCCGTGCGGGAGAACGCGTTGACGATGTTGGCGATGAAGATCCCGATCGTGCAGGTGAGCGAGGCGATGGCGTAGGAGACGCCGTACACGAACATCGACACGAGCCCGCGGGTGCGGCCGCCGCGGTCGAGGGTCGGGATCCGCACCTTCAGCGTGCGGCCCCGCAGCAGCGCGATGCCGAACAGGGCGAGCCCGAGGCCGATGACGATCGTCGCCCAGGGGGCGTACTCCTGCACCGTCGAGCTGATCGGCCGCAGCACGATGCCGACCACGCCGAACACGAGGACGAAGCCCAGCGTCACCGCGAGCGCCACCGGCACCGCCCGGGCGACGGACTCGCCCTTCGACGGGACGCGGTCGCCCTCGGCCCCCAGGAAGAACGTCACGTAGGCCGGCAGCATGGCGAACCCGCACGGGTTCACCGCCGCCACCATCCCCGAGGCGAGGGCGAGGGCGAGCGGGGCGTCGATCACGTCACGCCGCCACCCCGAGGTGCTCCTCGATGAGGTCGCGCAGCTCGCCGGCGTCGAGGGCACCGCTGTGCACGGTGACGACCTCGCCGTCGGCGTCGACGAACATGGTCGCCGGCATCTGGGTCACGGCGGCGGCGTTGGCCACGTCGCCGCGCGCGTCACGGGCCCAGCGGTAGGTGATGCCGGTCTCGCGGACGATGCGCTCGGCGTCGGCGGTGCGGTCGGAGACGGCGACGCCGATGAAGTCGACCTGCTCGCCGAGCTCCTGGTACACCGCCTCGAAGTCGGGCATCTCCTTGATGCACGGCGTGCACCACGACGCGAAGAAGTTCACCACCGTCGGCCCGTCGAGCTCCTCGGCGAGCGGGCGGTCGTCGCCGCCGTCGGGCCACTGCGCATCGACCGTGAGCGGCGCGTCGGCGGCGCCGCCGGCCGGCTCGAGCTCGAGCGTGCCGTCGTTGCGGACGTCGTCTGCGGCCTCGTCACCACCGCCGGCGAGCAGCACCACGGCCAGCGCGGCGAGGGCGGCGAGCACGGTGGCGACCGCCACGGTCGACCACGGCAGGCGGCTGCGTCGGAGCGGGGTCTGGCGGGCCATGGCGGCCATCGACGGTACCGCCGCTGCCGGGGGGCCTCCCAGGCGGGGGTGGACCGCTGGCGGGCCGGAGCTCGAGGGTCGTCGCTCCGGCCCGCCACCCTGCGGTGGGGGGAGGGGTGGGGTCACGCCCCCTCAGGCGGTGCGTCGCTCCACGATGTGCTGGAGCGACACGGGGACCTCGACGTGGACGAACTCGTCCTCGGGGCGAGGGTTCTTGGGCGGCCGGCCCCGGCGCCGCTTCGACGCGAGGACCTTGCCGTTCGAGAAGAGCTGGCCGCCCCACACGCCCTGGGGCTCCTTGCGGGCCAGGGCGCCCTCGAGGCAGGGCTCGAGCACCGGGCAGCCGGCGCAGATGCGCTTGGCGTCGGCGATGTCGAGCAGCTCCTCGGAGAAGAAGAGGTGGGCGAGGGCGCCCCCGTCGACGGCGCAGGCCGCCTGCGACCAGAAGGAGGTGTCGACCTCGAGCGCGACCTCGAGGACGTCGTTGCGCTGGCGGTCGCCGGTCACCTCGCTCACCGGCGAGTCGACCGCCAGCCGGGGACTGATCTCGATGTCGTTCTGGGGTAGCTGAGCGAGCATGGCCCGCTCCCTTCTCTGCGTGAGTGGTCGGTTGGTCGGTGGGTGGGTCAGGGGCTCCGTGGCCGGAGAACGAAAGAGGCCGCCGGGGTGTCCCGGCGGCCTCTGCGGTCCTGGCGTCCTGACGCTGCGGTCAGGTGTCGGAGCACAGAGGCCATCGATCGTGGAAGGACGGCACGGTCATGGACTTGCGGGTCGCCACGAGCCAGCAGGAGCCGGCGATGCGACCCTCGATGCCGTTCGGGCGCGGCGCGTACGCGGCGTTCGGGCGCGGGGAGGTGACCTGGCCGGTGGTCTCGGTCACGAGCGTGAGCGTCGTGTTCACCGTGGTCTCCTCTCCTGCTTCGGTGTCGGGGTGGCGGCGGCCGCGAGGAGCGGGCTCCCCGGGGCGTCCGGTCATGGCACCACGGTGGCCACCAGCGCGTCAACCGATTATTCGGCGGGCGCGCGCGAGGGCGGGCAGCATGCGGTGGTGGAGGACGACCCCCTCGCCATCGAACCGCCGCCTGCGGGCCGGGTCCACGGCCACCGCCGGCGGATCCAGTTCGCCGACGTGGCGCCGTCGGGGCGTCTGCGCCTCGACGCCGCGGCCCGCATGCTGCAGGACGTCAGCGACGAGGACACCACCGACGCCGGCTTCCCCCCGGCCGAGCCCTGGGTGGTGCGCCGGGCCGAGGTGCTCGTGCACGCCTACCCGTCGTTCCGCGACGAGGTCGACCTGCGCACGTGGTGCTCCGGGACCGGCGCCCGCTGGGCCGAGCGCCGGGTGCGGATCGCCGGAGCGGAGGGCGAGGGCAGGATCGAGGCGGCCGTGCTCTGGGTCCACCTCGACGCCGACGGTCGGCCGGCCCGGCTGCCCGATCGCTTCGAGCCCCTCTACGGCGAGGCGGCCCGGGGGCGGAAGGTGCGCGCCCGGCTCCACCACGACCCGCTCCCGCCGGCAGGCACGCCGACGACGCCCTTCCCCCTGCGCGCCACCGACTTCGACCTGCTCGACCACGTGAACAACGCGGTGTCGTGGGAGCCCGTCGAGGAGGCCCTCGCCGCACGGCCGGCGTTGCAGGCGCCGCTCCGGGCGTCGGTGGAGCACCCGGCGTCGATCGACCGGGGTGCCGAGCCGGAGGTGGCGGTGGTGGACCGCGACGGCGGCTTCGACCTCTGGGTGCTGGTGGACGGGGTGGCCTGCTCGACCGCCCGGGTGCGCCCCGCCGGGTAGATCAGGCGGGCTCGACGAGCTGGTAGTGCAGGTCGTCGTCGATGCGCCGGCTCACCATCTCGCCGCTCATGCGGAGGTGCTCGAGGTGGGCGTAGGTCTCGGACTCGGCCATCTGGCCCCACGAGCGGGGCTTGAAGAGGTGCTTCGAGAGCTCGACGACGCTGGCCTCGCCGAGGCCGCGGGCGGCGTCGCGCAGGGTCTCGAGCCGTTCCTCGTGGTGGGTGCGGATCTCGGCGCACCGGCCGGGCACGTCGGTGAAGGGGTGGCCGTGGGCCGGGAGCGCGAGCGTGGTGCCCTCGAGCGAGCCGATGCGGTCGAGGCTCGTGAAGAACTCGGTGAGCGGGTCGTGACCGGACACGAGGCCGGAGATGTGCGGCGTGATGGTGGGGAGCACGTGGTCGCCCGAGAGGACCACGCCGTCAGCAGGGGAGTAGAGGCAGAGGTGGTCGGCGGTGTGCCCTGGCGTGTGGACCGCCACCCACTCGCGACCGGCGAAGGTGAGCACGTCGGCGTCGTCGACGCGGTGGCTCGGCTCGGGCGCGCGCATCCAGCGGCGGCCGAGCAGCGTGCCGGCCCGGAACTGCAGGCGCCGCTTCATCGGTGGTCGGAACGTGCCCGCCTTCCAGGGCATCTCGCGGTTCCAGGGGTTGATCCGCTCGGCATCCGCGGTGTCGTGGGAGTGGGCGACGTCCTCGTGCTCGCCGTCGGGGCGATCGTCGATCTCGTCAGGGCCGGCGTCGTCGCCCTCGTCGGGGTCGAGCCACGTGCGGAACGCCCGGTGCGTGACCACCTTCGCGCCCGCCCGGTGGCGGAGGATGCCGGCGCCTCCGAAGTGGTCGGGGTGGCTGTGCGTCACGATGACGGTGTGGACGTCCTTCACGCCGTAGCCGGCCTTGCCCAGCCGGTCGACGAGCGCGTTCCACGACGCCTTGCCGGGCAGGCCCGGATCGACCACTGCGACGCCGCGGTCGTCGCACAGCGCGTAGGTGTTGACGTGGCCGAGGCCGGGCAGCGCGATGGGCAGCTGCATGCGCAGGATGTCCGGGGCGACCTCCGTGACCTCCGTGGAGGCGGGCTGCTTCTCCTGTCGCTCCACGATCGCCGTCATGGCAGGACACACTACTTGACCGTGCGGTCAATTGCGCCTGGGCGGGCGTCGTGAGCGCGCTCGACGCGGTGCTCGTGGTGCTGCGCCTGGCGATCGGCTGCTGGCTCCTGTGGTCGCTGCCGACGCTGCGGCCTCGGCTCCCCGTCGACCGGCGACGGGTGTCGGTCGTGGTGCCGGCTCGCGACGAGGCCGGTCAGGTGCCGGGGCTGCTGGCGACGATCCCCGACGGGGTCGAGGTGGTGGTGGTCGACGACGGCTCCACCGACGGGACGGCCGCGGCGGCCCGGCTCGCCGGGGCTCGCGTGGTGGACGCCGGCGAGCTCCCCGACGGCTGGACGTCGGGCAAGGCGTGGGCCTGCCGCGTCGGTGCCGGCGCCACGAGCGGCGAGGTCGTCGTCTTCGTCGACGCCGACGTGCGCCTCGCCCCGGACGCGCTCGACCGGGTGGTGGGCCTGCTCGACGCCCGGGGCGGGCTGGTGAGCGTCCAGCCCTGGCACGAACCGGGCGCGCCCACGGAGCACGCCGCGGCGCTGTTCAACGTGGTGGCCGTCGCCGCCACCGACGTCGCGTCGCCGCTCGGTCGTCGCGGGGGCGTGCGCGGCGCCTTCGGACCCGTGCTGGCGTGCCGGCGGGCGGACCTCGAGGCGGTGGGCGGCCACGAGGTGGCGGCACGGCGCGTGGACGACGACGTCGCCCTCGCCGCCGCCTTCCGGGCGGCCGGGCACCCCGTGACGGTCGGGGCGGGCGGTGAGGCGGTGTCGTTCCGCATGTACCCCGGGGGCCTCGGGCAGCTGGTGGAGGGCTTCACGAAGAACCTGGCCGCCGGGGTGCGTGCCGCCCGGCCGGTGACGGTGGCGCTCGTCGTGGTCTGGCTCACGCTGCTGGTCCAGGCGGCGGTGGCGCCGGTGCGGGCCGTGCTCGGCGGCTCCGACGTGCTGGTGGCGCTCGCCCTCTACGCCGCGGTCACCCTGCAGGTCTGGTGGATGGCCCGCCAGGTGGGGCGCTTCGGGTTCCTCACGGCGCTGGCGTTCCCTGCGCTGCTCGTGACGTTCCTCGCGGTGTTCGCCCGGTCGGTCGTGTCGACGCTGCGGGGCGGGGTCAGCTGGCGGGGCCGGCGGCTGCCGACCCGCCGTTGACGAACAGCGCCTGGCGGTAGAAGCGGAGCTCCTCGATCGACTCGCGGATGTCGTCGAGCGCCCGGTGCGACCCGACCTTCGACGGCGCGCCGGCGAGCAGCTCGGGCATCCAGCGCTTCGCCAGCTCCTTGATGGTGGAGACGTCGACGCTGCGGTAGTGCAGGTGGTCCTCGATCTCGGGCAGGTACCGGGCGAGGAACCGGCGATCGGTGCCGATGGAGTTGCCGCACAGCGGGACCGTGCGGACCTCGGGGATGTGCTCGCGGAGGAAGGCGAGGGTCTGGGCGCCGGCGTCGGCGAGCGACAGCTCGGATTCGCGGATGCGCGTGAGCAGGCCGGAGTCGGTGTGCATGCGGACCACCACGGGGTCCATGCCGGCCAGCTGCTCCTCGGTGGCGTGGACGACGAGGTCCGGGCCCTCGGCCACGATCGCCAGGTCGTCGTCGGTGATGATCGTGGCGATCTCGACGATGACGTCGCGGTCGGGGTCGAGGCCGGTCATCTCGAGGTCCATCCAGGCGAGCACGGATCGACCCTACGGTGGCGGCCGTGGAGTCGCTCAGCATCCCGGTCCGCCGGCTCGACCCGGAGCTGCCGCTGCCGGGGTACGCGCACGAGGGCGACGCCGGAGCCGACCTCGTGGCCCGGGAGGGCGCCGTCCTGCGCGCCGGGGGCGGCCGGGCGCTGGTGCCCACGGGCATCGCCATCGCCATCCCCCACGGGTGGGCCGGCTTCGTGCAGCCCCGCTCCGGCCTGGCGCTGCGTCACGGCGTGACCGTGCTGAACAGCCCCGGCCTGATCGACGCCGGCTACCGCGAGGAGCTGAAGGTCGTGCTCGTCAACACCGACCCCGAGCAGGACTACGAGGTCCACCGCGGCGACCGCATCGCCCAGCTCGTGCTCCGACCGGTGGCCACGGCGGCCTTCGAGGCGGTGGACGAGCTGCCCTCGTCGCACCGGGCGACGGGCGGCTTCGGCTCCACCGGCCGCTGAGCCGCCGCGCACGCCCCGTTCTGGGATACCGATTCCCCCGGATGCGCGGGAATCGGTACCCCAGAACGGGTGTCGTGGCTACTCGTCGTCGGCGGCGGCCATGGCGAAGGCGATGCGGCGACCGTCGTCGGCGACCTCGAGCTTGCCGACGGTGGCGGCGAGGATCTGCTCGGCGAGGCGCTCGGCGAGCCCGTCCCCCGGCCCCGGGATCCCGGCGAGCGAGACCTCGACCCGCATCGCGCCCCGGGCCACGGTGAAGTCGATGGTGAGGTTGCCGGCACGGTCGGCGCCGTCGAGCAGCACCTGGCACACCTCGCCGACCGCGAGGCGCAGGTCCTCGACCTCGTCGTAGGAGAACCCGGACCGGGTCGCGAGGCCAGCGATGGCGACGCGGGGGAGGCGCACGAAGGGGAGCGAGGCGGGGATGGTGAGGCGGACCGTGTCGCGCGACGCCGGGTTGCTGGTGCTCACCACCGCATCCCTCGGTCGGTCCATCGGGAGGGATCCTCGCGCACCGTGTCCGAAGGACAGCGAATCAGGCGTCGTCGGGGGGTCGTCACGGCGCGGCGGTGACGTCGGCGGCGTCCTTGTCGATGCGACGACCCGCGTAGGTGGGATGGCGCAGGCGGCCCTCCGACGTCCACTCGGCGTACTCGACCTCCACCACCAGCTCGGGCCGCAGCCACGCGGCGCCGGCGGCGTGGGCGCGCGGTGGCGGGGGGTCGAAGGGGCAGGCGTCGGTGGCCAGCTCGGTGAAGCGGGCCTCGAGCACCGCCAGCTCGGCCTGGGTGAGCCCGCTGCCCACCCGGCCGGCGTAGCGGAGCGGCGCGTCGCCGGGCTCGTCGTGGTAGCCCACGAGCAGCCCGCCGATCGTCCCGCTGCGGCCACCCTTCCCCGGCGCCCAGCCGCCGACCACGAACTCCTGGCGGCGGCGCACCTTCACCTTCACCCACTCGCGGGTGCGGCTGCCCGGCCGGTAGGTGGAGCCGACCCGCTTCGAGATGATGCCCTCGAGGTCGTTGGCGCGTGCCGCGTCGAGCAGCGCTTGGCCGTCCTCGTGCGCGGCGGGCACCTGCCAGTGGGGACCCGGCTCCACCAGCGACTCGAGCAGCCGGCGCCGCTCGGTCCACGGGAGGTCGACGAGCGAGCGGCCCTCGAGCTCGAGCAGGTCGAACAGGAGCAGCACGGTGGGCACGGTCTCGGCGCGGGCGGCGGCGGCCCGGCGGTCGCCGACGTGCATGCGCTGCTGGAGACGCCCGAAGGAGGGGCGGCCGGCGTCGTCGAACGCCACGATCTCGCCGTCGAGCACGGCCGAGCCCACGCCGAGCGCCGACGCCAGCCCCTCGAGCTCGGGGAACGAGGCCGTCGCGTCCTTGCCGTTCGCGGTCTGCAGCCGCAGGTGCCCGTCGCGCACGTCGACCACGGCGCGCATGCCGTCCCACTTCACCTCGTGGCGCCAGCCCTCGCCGGAGGGCAGCTCGCCGGCGGTGGCCTTCATCGGCAGCGGGATCTCGGTCGACGGACTGGCGGGCACGAGGCGTCCCTTACCGCAACCCGTGCGTTCTTGCCGCCCGTTCGGCGCCCGGGGGCGCCGAAGCG
>DASUEE010000310.1:0-4736 GCA_036275235.1 Acidimicrobiales bacterium
CGGCACGGACCGCGTGTCCGTCCACCGGCCGGCGCCCGGGAGCCTCCGCAGCAGCGGGGCCAGCCTCCGGGCGCGCACCGCCACGCTGCCCGACGCGTCGAAGGCAGCGGGCCGGGACCACGCCTCCGACCACGCCCGCCACATCGCGCGCTCGGCCCGCCCGGCGTGCTCGGCGCTGCGCCGGCGGAGCGCGAGCAGCAGGTCCTGGAGCGGGATCTCGACCGGGCACGCCTGCATGCACGCGCCGCACAGGCTGGACGCGTTCGCCAGCTCGCCGGCGTGGTGGTCGTGGTCGTGGTGGCCGTCGACGGCCGACCCGGCGAGCAGCGGGGTGAGCACCGCCCCCATCGGCCCGGAGTACACCCACCCGTAGGCGTGCCCGCCGGTCTGGCGGTACACGGGGCAGACGTTCAGGCAGGCGCCGCAGCGGATGCAGTTGAGCATCTCGGCGAACTCGGTCCCGGCGATGTCGCTGCGCCCGTTGTCGAGGATCACGAGGTGGAACTCGTCCGGCCCGTCCGCCTCGTCCTCGCCCCGTGGGCCGCTGAGCACGGTGGTGTAGGAGGACAGCGACTGCCCCGTGCCCGACTTCGCCAGGAGGCCGAGGATCAGGTCGGCCTCGTCCCAGGTGCGGGCGACGCGCTCGGCGCCCATCACGGCGATGTGGACCGGCGGCATCGACGTCACCATGCGGGCGTTGCCCTCGTTGGTGACGAGCACGATGCTGCCGGTCTCCGCCACTCCGAGGTTGGCGCCGGTGATGCCGAGGTCGGCCTCGAGGAACCGGCGGCGAAGCTCGCGGCGGGCGAACGCCACCAGCTCGGTGGGCTCCGTCACCCGCTCGACCATGCCCGCCCGCTCCTGGAACGTGTCGGCCACCTGGTCGCGGTTCTTGTGCACCGCCGGGGCGATGATGTGGCTCGGGTGCTCCTCGGCCAGCTGGATGATCCACTCGCCGAGGTCGGTCTCGACCACGTCGGCCCCCACCGCGGCGAGCGCCTCGTTGAGACCGGTCTCCTCCGTGGCCATCGACTTCGACTTCACCACCGTGCGGGCGCCGATGCGCTGCGCCACCGAGGCGATGTAGGCGTTGGCGTCGGCGGCGGTGGGCGCCCAGCACACCTGGCCGCCGTTGGCCCGGACGTTGTCGGCGAGCTGCTCGAGGGTGTCCGCCCAGTCAGCCAGGATCCCGGCCCGCACCCCTCGGGCGGCGCTGCGCAGGCGGTCGGGGTCGTGCACGCGGTCGAGGGCCGAGGCGCGCTTGGCGCGGAAGCGGTCGGTGGCTGCGCCGACGTTGGCGCGCAGGACCGGGTCGGCCACGGCGGTGGCGGTGCGCTCGCGGAGCGTCGAGGTCCGCAGCGGCCACTCGCCGCTCACGCCGGCCCCTCCCCCGCTCGCTCCAGCACCTGGGCGATGTGCTCCGTGCGGACCGGCAGGCCTCTCGTCTCGGCCCGGCTCCGGAGCTGCAGCAGGCACGACGCGTCGGCGCCGACGATCGTGCGCACGCCCTCGGGCAGGGTGTCGAGCTTCTCGTCGGCCATGGCCGCCGAGGCCTCGGGCAGCTTCACGCTGAACGTGCCGCCGAACCCGCAGCACTGCTCGGCGGTGGCCCACGGCTGGACCGAGCAGCCCTCGACCCCGGCCAGCAGCTGCTCGGGCTGGTCCTCGACGTGGAGCTCGCGCAGCATGTGGCACGAGCGGTGGTAGGCGACCCGCTCGTCCTCGACGGTGCCGCCCGGCCGACGGCCCTCGGGCAGCGCCGCGAGCAGCTCGGTCAGCTCCCGGCACCGGTCCCCGACCGCGCGCGCCCGGCGCGCCGCCGCCGGGTCGCCGTCCAGCTCGAACAGCTGGGGCCAGTAGAGGCGGACCATGGTCGTGCACGACCCGGCCGGCACCACCACGGCATCCGCGCCCTCCTCGAGCGCGCGCTCGAGCGCCCCGAGCGTCGTCCGGGCGACCCGGGCGGCGTCCGCGGTGAACCCCGAGTTCCACGCCGGCTGCCCGCAGCAGGTCAGGCCCTCGGGCACCGACACCTCGCACCCGGCGCGCCTCAGCACCCGGACCGCGGCGACGGGCACGTCGGGATCGACCACCTCGCCGACGCACGTCGGGAACAGGGCGACCCGCCGGACGTCGCCGGCGTCTCGGTCAGGGCTGGTCGGCACGGTCCCATCATGGCCGCGCTCGGCCGAGCGGCGAGGGCGTCCGGTGGGTCGGCGTCGCCGGCTCGCCCGCACGCAAGGGAACGATCTGCACGTGCAGGAGCTGACCGAACAAAGTACCTGCCGCACGTGCAGCTGCCGGGTTGCCCTCTGCACGTGCAGGAGCTGACCGAACGGGGCACCTGCCGCACGTGCAGGTGCGGCGCCGTCCGCTGCCTCGGTCAGGCGCGGTCGGCGCGCCGGCGGGCCTTGTGCACGAACGCCTTGGCCGCACCCCACGCGATGCCGTGCTCGTGCAGGGCCGGGTCGACGTCGGACCACGTCGCCGGCATCAGGTCGTAGGCGTCGTCGGGGAACGACCGCTCGGCGAACTCGTCGCGCACCACGGCCGGCATGCCGAGCCGCGACAGCACCTCGTGGGCGTGGCGGGTGGCGGCACGCAGGACCTCGAGCGGCCCCGCCCGCTGCTCGTCGAGGTCGGTGGCGAGCAGGGCCCGCATGCGCGTGGCGACCTCGGCGCCCGCCTCCTCCGCGGCGAGCCTGGCGTCGGCGGAGACGTCGGCCGACACCTCGCCCCGCCACTGCCCCACGCGCTCGACGACGAGCCGCTCGATCCAGCGCGGGACGACGGCGTCCACCTCGTCGGCGAGCCGCTGGGCGATCGCCGCGAGCCGCTCCTCGTCGGCGCGCAGGTCGGGCGGGTTGGCATCGTCGGCCACGGCGGCCAAAGTTACGGCCGTGCGTCCCCAGCGCGTCGAGCCCGGTCCCGGCCAGGAGTCGGTGTGGGACTACCCGCGCCCGCCGGCGCTCGACCGCAGCGGCGAGCACGTGGTCGTGCGGTTCGGCGGCGTGGTGATCGCCGACACCCGGGATCCGGTCCGGGTCCTCGAGACGAGCCAGGCCCCTGCGTACTACCTGCCGGCCGACGACGTGCGGACCGACCTCCTCCGCCCCGTCGACCGCACGACCTGGTGCGAGTGGAAGGGCGCCGCCGCCTACTGGACCATCGACACCGGCACCGCCGTGTCCGAGGCGGCGGCGTGGTCGTACCCCGACCCGACGCCAGCCTTCGCCGGCATCGCCGGCCACCTCGCCTTCTACCCCCAACGGGTCGACGAGTGCCTCGTCGACGGCGAGCTCGTGCAGCGGAACGACGGCGACTTCTACGGCGGCTGGATCACGTCTCGGGTCGTCGGGCCGTTCAAGGGCGCTCCGGGCACCCTCGGGTGGTAGCGGTGCGGATCCGCGCCCTCTCCGTCTTCGAGCACGTCGTCTACCACTCGGCCTGCGTCGACCCCTCGAACCCGGCCCGGCCCACACTCGAGGTCGAGGCGGTGGTGCGCGAGGGCGACGTCGACGACGGTCCGATCCTGCTGCCGTGGGCCGACTTCGTCCTCATGGCGGGCAAGCCCGCGGCCGACCGCTGCTACCGCGGGTTCGACGAGGCCGGCCGCATCGTCGAGCACCTCGGCGTGAAGCACCTGGCCTTCCCGCTCTGGACCGCCGGCGAGATCACCCACGCCTGACGTTCCGCATCTGTCGCCGTCTCGGGACCCCAGGCGTCACGGACCGACGACCGGGCCGGCGGGGGTCAGCTGGTCGGTCGGGGCGCCCAGATGTCGTTGCAGCGCTCGCAGACCTCTTCCGGGATGACACCGGCGCGCATCAGGAGCGCGAACGCCTTGCAGCCCAGGCACAGCCCGAGGAACGCCTCGAGCGCGGCGGCCGTCGCCAGCAGCCCGAGCACCACCTGCGCGGCACCCCAGGCGCCGAGGAGCGCGAGCACGAGCGCGGTGACCGAGAACGCCACGCCGACGCCCTGGGCGAAGCGCTTCGGCGGCCCCGGGACGAGGCGCGGCTCGACCGACAGCCGCGGTCGGACCACCTGCGTGACCAGGCAGCCGAGCGGGCTCAGCGTCGGCCCGGTCAGCACCCGGGCGACGAAGCCGTAGGCGAGCACCGCGGTGAGCCACCGCCAGTCGGTGACGATGGCGAGCATCGCCATCGCGACGACGCCCGAGGCCACGAGCCGGGCGGACACCTCGTCGACGGGATCGGGGAACCCGAGGACGCGACGGCGGGAAGACGGGGTGCTGGACATCATCCGCTCCAACACCGCGAAGCGCTCAGGTAGTCCCCGCGGGCCAGGGCGCGGTACCCGCCGACGAGGTCGGTGGCGTCGACGCCGAGCAAGACGAGTGAGGGGGCCGCGAGCGACGACGAGTAGCCCTCGTTGCAGACCACCACCACCCGACGCCCGAGCGTGGCCTCCGGGATGCGGTCCGGACTGGTCGGGTCGAGGCGCCACTCGAGGTGGGTGCGCTCGACGACCACCGCGCCCTCGAGCTCGCCCTCGGCGCGCCGGTCCGCCGCGGGGCGGATGTCGACGACCAGGTCGCCGGCCGCCATGCGTGCGCCGAGCTCATCGGGGGAGACCCTCTCGAGCGCCGCCTGGATCGCGTCGAGGTGGCGCTCGATGGCCGACGGTGGTCCAGTCGGCGCGTTCTCGGTCACGCGTCGATGCTGCCAGGACGGCGAGGTCACATCCATCTCCGTCCTCGCGTTGCATCGAAC
>DASUEE010000311.1:0-18057 GCA_036275235.1 Acidimicrobiales bacterium
AGGAGCGCCAACCCCTCGGCGGGCACCACGACCGGCCAGTGCTTGAACCGCCATTCGTGCCACCACCCCAGACGGCGGGCGAGGTCGGCCGCCTGGCGCCGCTGCACCTCCTGCAGCCCCACGACGTCGGCGCCGGACGCCTGGACCACGTGGGCGACGGCGGCGAGGTCGGGGGCTTCGCGACCCTGCAGGTTCCAGCTGAGGACGCGTGTCGGCACCCGCCCATGGTGCCCCGGCGCGCGCCCCCGCCAACTTGACCCCTGGGTCAAGTGCGTACTGAGATGGCGCCATGACGGACACCGCGCCCCGCACCGCCGACCGCACCGAGGCCGAGATCATCGCCGAGCTCGATGCGTGGCTCAACGAGAACTGGGACCCCGAGATCACGGTCGAGGAGTGGTGGAACCGCCTCGGCCTGTCCGGCTGGGGCGCGCCGATGTGGCCCGAGGAGTGGTACGGCAAGGGCCTCAACCGGGCCGAGGCGGTCGCCGTGCAGAACCGGATCGGTGAGTTCGGCGCCCTCCCCGCCCCCGGCGGCCTGGGCCTGCTGCTGGCCGGCCCGACCATCATCGACCACGGTGACGACGAGCAGCGCCGCACCCTGGTGAAGGACATCATCACGGGGCAGAAGGCGTGGTGCCAGCTCTTCTCCGAGCCCGGCGCCGGCTCCGACCTCGCCGGCCTGAACGCCCGCGCCGTCAAGGACGGCGACGAGTGGGTCGTCAACGGCCAGAAGGTGTGGACCTCCGGCGGTCACGTCGCCGACATGGGCATGCTCATCGCCCGCACCGACCCCGACCAGCCCAAGCACACCGGCATCACCTACTTCGCCGTCGACATGCACCAGCCGGGCATGGACGTGCGCCCGCTGAAGGAGATGACCGGGCGGGCCATGTTCAACGAGGTCTTCATGACCGACGTGCGCGTGCCCGACGAGTGGGTCATCGGCGGGCTCGGCAACGGCTGGCGGGTCGCCAACACGACGCTCATGTACGAGCGCTCCGGCCTCGGCGCCGGCGGCGGCTCGGCGGCCGCCTCGCTCGCCACGCCCGGCACGGTCGCCGGCGACCTCGGCAAGCGGGTCGGCGACTTCGTCCGCAACCCCGACCAGCGCCGCGCCACCGGCGGCGGCGTCACCGCCGGCCAGGGCGGCGCCCGCGGGCTCATCGAACTGGCCAAGGCGTCCGGCAAGGTCGCCGACGGCACGGTCCGCCAGGACCTCATGCGGCTGCACACGCTCCACGAGCTCGCCCGCTTCAACAACCTGCGTGCCAAGGCCGCCCGCGCCGCCGGCAAGGACATCCCCGGCCTGCCGAACATCATGAAGCTGTCGATGTCGGAGATCCTGCGCCACACCCGCGAGACGGGCCTGCGCCTCCTCGGCCCCGCCGCCACGCTGCACGGCTACGACGCCGAGTCGTCCAAGAAGGTCGCCGAGGCCACCGGCAACCCGTTCCTGTCGATGCTCACCGAGACCGCCCTGTTCTCCCCCGGCCCGGCCATCTACGGCGGTACGGACCAGATCCAGAAGAACATCATCGGCGAGCGCGTCCTCGGGCTCCCCAAGGAGCCGAACCAGGACAAGGTCCTCGCCTTCAAGGACCTGCCCAAGAACGGGTGACGCCCGTCCCGTGGGGGCTGCGAGGAGCTTCTGGCAGTCCCCACGGAACGGCGCCGCTACTGGAGCTCGATCCTCCACTCGCCGTCCGGGCACCGCAGCATGGCGGTCCGCCACGGCCCCTTCCCGAGGTCGAGGGCGGAGAGCACCCAGACCTCGTGGCCCCGGTCGGCGGCAGCGTGCGCGGCGGTGGCGAGGAACGCGTGGTGCCCACCCTTCGTGCCGCCCGGCGCGCACAGCACCGCGGACGTGCCCCGGTACTCCTCGAAGCGCTCCTGCTGGGCCTCCGGCAGCGACCACTTGAGCGAGGCGTCGGCGAGGACGACGGTGTCGTCGACGTGCTCGCGGGCGACGGCGACCACGGCGTCGAGCTGGTCGAGGTCGGGGACGGCGCGGCGCCAGCCGGCGGCCAGGCCCGCGTCCACGAAGAGGATCGTGCCCACCCGGCTCACGCCCCCGGGGCCAGCGCTTCCAGCGCCTCGCGATCCGGCTCCCCCATCGCGCCGCCCGGCTTGAGCGGCTGGAGGCACAGGTGCGTGGCGCCGGCGTCGACGTGCTCGCGGAGCCGCTCCTCGATGGTGTCGACGGCGCCCCACGGGACCAGCGCGTCGATGAGGCGGTCGGAGCCGCCGTCGGCGAGGTCGGACTCGTCGAAGCCGAGCCGGAACCAGTTCTCGTAGTAGTTCGGCAGCCCGATGTAGACGCCGAGTGCCTGGCGGGCCGTGGTCCGGGCCTCGGTGGGGTCGGTGCTGAGGACCACCTTCTGCTCGACGCACAGGAGCTTGCCGTCGCCGAGGATCGCCTTGGCCTTCGCCGTGTGCTCGGGGGTGGTCCAGTACGGGTGGGCGCCGTCGGCGGCGGTGGCCGCCAGCTCCAGCATCTTGGGGCCGAGCGCGGCGATCACCGTCCTGGGCGGCTCCGGCGGCTGCGGGGCCATGTACATCGCCTCCGACATCGCCTGCAGGTGCTCACGCATCGATGTGAGCGGCTTCGAGTAGTCGAGCTTGCGGACGCCGGCGACGATCGGCGCGTGGGACACGCCCGCCCCGAGCAGGAACCGGCCGCCGGACTGCTCGGCGAGCGTCATCTGGGCCTGGCGCATCGAGTGGGGGTGGCGGTTGAAGATGTTGGCGATGCCTGTGGCGATCACCAGGTCGGTGGTGCCGCCGAGCAGGTGGGCGGCGTGGGCGAAGGGGTCCCGGCCCAGCGTCTCGGGGATCCACAGGGCGCCGTAGCCGAGCGACTCCAGCCAGGCGGCGAACTCCACCGCCTGCGGGGCCCGCATCACCTCGGTCGGCCACCACACGCCTCGGGCGCCGAGGCGCGAGGCGATGGTGCTGGTGGTGGCGGGGGTCGTCATGGCAGCCATCCTGCCACCGGCCGGAGCAGCGGACGGGGTGCGCTACGGTCGCCGGCCCGACCGCCGAGCACCAGGGAGATCCGTGTTCCGAGCGCTGCTCCTCGCACCGCCGGGCGCCGGCAAGGGCACCCAGGGCGAGCGCCTCGCGCAGCGTCACGGCGTCCCCCACCTCGCCACCGGCGACCTCCTCCGCGAGCACGTCGCGCAGGGCACCGAGCTGGGTCACCAGGCGCGCGAGCACATGGACGCCGGTGGGCTCGTCCCGGACGACCTGGTCATCGAGATGGTGCTGGAGCGCATCGGCGGCGACCACGGCGAGCCGATGACCGACTTCCTGCTCGATGGCTTCCCGCGCACGCTCGCCCAGGCACGGGCGGCCTACGAGTGGGCCCAGGCGGCGGGCCGCACGTTCCACGCGGTCATCGTCCTCGAGGTGCCCGAGGACGAGCTGGTCCGGCGCCTCGCGAAGCGGGCTCAGGAGCAGGGGCGCAGCGACGACAGCGAGGACGTCATCCGGAACCGGCTGGCGGTCTACGAGGCGAGCACGGCGCCGCTCGTGTCCTTCTACGAGGACCGCGGCATCCTCGTGCGCGTCGACGGCACCGGCCCGGTCGACGAGGTCACCGCGCGGGTGGAGGACGCCCTCGCACCCCTCCTGGCGTCTCGCGACTGACCCGGCCGGCCTGCCAGGCTGGCGCCGTGCCTTCCCTCCGACGTGCCCATCGCGCCCTCGCCGTCGCCATCGCCGCCCTCGTCCTGCTGCAGGCGGTGATCGCCGGTCGGGCCGTGTACGGCCCCTGGGACATCGAGGTCCACGGCTGGACCGGCAACGCCCTGTTCGTCCTCGTCGTGGCGAACCTCGCGCTGGCGATCGCGCGTCGCGCCCCCACCGACGAGCTCACCGTCGCCGCGCTCCTCGGGGGGCTGACCTTCGCCCAGGTGGGGTTGGGTTACGTGGGCCGCGAGGAGGCCGAGGCGGCGGCGTGGCACATCCCCAACGGCGTGCTGCTCATGGGGCTCGGCACGTACCAGCTGGCCATGCTCCACCTGCGGGGATCAGCCGCCGCTCGCTGAGGTCTCGACCCGCACGACCAGGACGGCGAGGTCGTCGGCCTGGGTGTCCTCGGGGACCATCGCCTCGACGAGGGCGTCGGCGAGCTCGTCGACATCGAGGTCCACCAGCTCCTCGGCCACCGCGGCCAGCCGGCGGAAGCCCTGGTCGAGCGACTCCTCGCGACGCTCGACGATGCCGTCGGTGTAGAGGACGACCACGTCGCCCTCGCGCAGCTGGTGGACGTGGACGGGCGCCGTCTGCTCCGGCGCGACGCCGAGGGGCGGCAGGCAGGGTTCGTCGAGCAGGACGTGGCCCTGGCCCGGCGACACCACGAGCGGCGGCGGGTGGCCGGCCCGGGACCACGTCATCGTGCGGTTGCGGGCGTCGATCGTCGCGGAGACCACCGTGGTGCAGAAGGCGTCCGGGATCGAGTCGATCTGCTGGCTGATGCCCTGGAGCATCGACCCGGGGTCGGCGCTGTAGGGAACGATGGTCTGGAACGCGGTGCGCAGCCGGCCCATGGCGGCGGCCGCCGTCATCCCGTGCCCGACCACGTCGCCCACCACGAACAGCACGCGGTCGTCGCCGAGCGGGAGGGCGTCGTACCAGTCGCCGCCGACGGTGGCCCCGTGCACGGCCGGCCGGTAGCGGGCGGCCACGGAGAGCCCCGGGATCGACGGCAGCGCGTCGGGCAGTGCCGCCCGCTGGAAGGCCACGGCGGCCTGGTGCTCGGCGTCGTAGCGGCGGCCCCGCGACAGCGCCTGTCCGGCCAGCACGGCCACGGTCTGGAGCAGTGCCTGCTCGTCCTCGCCGAAGATGTGGAAGTGCGGGTAGCCCACCGCCAGGACGCCGACGACGTCCTCGGTCAGCAGGGGGAGCACCGCGAGGGAGCTCGCGTCGCCGGCGAGCACACCCGCGACCTCGTCGCCACGCCAGCCGAGCGGTGACTGCAGCAACGCGGGGTCGCGCAGCGACAGCACCTGCTCGACGATCGTGCCCACCTCGGGGGGCGGCAGCAGCCGGGGTCCGGACCCGGGCTGGAGCAGCTCCAGGCGCCCGCTGCGGTCCATGATCGCCACCACGGCCGAGCGGGCGCCGACGGCGGCCGGCAGGTGGTCGACGAGGGCCGAGGCGACCTCCCCGCCGGTGAGGGCGCGCGCCAGCCGGCCGGCCACCCCCTGCACGGCCCGGCTGCGCTCGTCGTTGCGGGCGAGCAGGGCGTTCGCCCGGGAGAGTCGTCCGTGGTGGCGCACGGTCAGCACGAGCAGGCTCGCCATCGTGAGGGTGGCGACGAGACCGGCGGCCGCCACCAGCCACGTCACGGTGAAGTCGGGCGAGCCCCCGGGCAGCACGGCGACGCGCCAGTCGCGCCCGGGCACCGGGACCGGCGCGACCTGGCGCTGGTCGAGGTCCTCGACGCGCCCGTCGCGGCCGACGAGCACCTCGTCCCCGTCGAGCAGCCCGACGTCGCTGCTCGTCTCCACGGCGCCCGCGACGAGAGCCTCCAGCGAGGCGGCCGGGATGGCGGTGCTGACGAAGCCCCGCACCGTCCCCTCCTCGTCGGCGACGGCTCGCACGGCGGCGATGCCGCGACCCCCGGTGCTGGCGAGGACGAGCATCCCGCTCACGGCCGGCTCCTCCGTCTCCAGCGCCTGCTCGATGGCCGCCCTCCGGACCGGCTCGGCGCCGAAGTCGACGCCGACGATCGACCGCCCGGGAGCGGCGCCGGCGACTGCGACCACGGGGTAGTACACGTCGCTCGGCGGGGCGGGTGCCGGCCCGCCCTCGTCGACGACCAGGATCGGTGAGCCGGTGCGAGCCTCGAAGGCAGACCGCTCGTCGGCCGTGACGATGTCGAGGAGCACCATCGGGCCCGGCCGCTCGACGCCGACCGCGTCCGATGCGAAGGCGGCGAACGTGCCCGGTTCGAGCTCCCCATCGGCGCCGACCACGGCGCCGGCGCCGCCCATGCGGGCCGCGACCTGGCGCAGCTCGACGTCGAGCACGGCGGCCACCGTCTCCGCGGTCCGCTGGGCGCGGTCGTCGACCGCCTCGAGCGCCCGCTCCCGGGCGACGAGCGCCCCACCGGTGGTGCCGACCACCAGCGCGATCAGCGCCAGCGTGAACAACGTGGTGGGCGCTCGTCGGGCCGAACGCCCGGCGTCGTGCGACGCGCCCTCACCGCCGCCCAGCTCGTCCACGGTCGGAGCGTAGTTCCGGGCGCACGCTGCGGAGGCGCGTCGCCGGCGGAACGATCAGTGGAGGCCGAGCTCCTCGGAGCAGTGCGGCCAGGCGCCCCAGCCCTGGCGGGCCTGGAGGCGGCGACCCATCTCGATCTGGGTGGCCGCAGGGTGCTCGTGCGGGGAGCCGGTGCCGCCCACGGACTCCCACGTGGCGAGGGAGAACTGCAGGCCCCCGTAGTACCCGTTGCCGGTGTCGATGGACCAGTTGCCGCCGGACTCGCAGTCGGCGAGGTCGTACCAGACCTGGGTGCTGCGCGGGTCGTCGTACGCGTACTCGCCGTCGCTCGGGGCCGTGGTGCTGGGAGGGGGTGCCGTGGTCGTGGTGGTCGGCCGGGGCGCAGCCGTCGTGGGCGGCGAGGTGGTGGCCGGGGCCGCCGTCGTGGTCGGAGCCGGTTCGTCGTCGCTCTCGTCCTCGGAGACCTGCACCTCGACGGCACGGCTGCTCGTGACCGGCTCGGTCTCGGCGGTGGTCGTGGTGGTGGCCGGCGCCGCCGTGGTGCTCGGCGCCGTGGTGGAGCTGGCCGGGGCCTCGAGCGTCGTCGTGGTCTCCGTGCCGAGCGCCCGCACGGCGGTGGGCGAGCCGATGCCGGCGATGTGCACCCGGGCGTCGGGCGCGCCGGCGGCGACGTCGACGGGAGCCGTGTCCGGGCGGTCGACGAGCGGGGCGAGGCCGAGCACGACGAGCAGCACCCCGGCGAGGACGCCGAGGCGGCGACGGCGGTACGTGCGCTCGTCGATGGCGGAAGGGTTTCGTTCCGTCACGAGTTCGAAACACTACTTCGTCACGGATCCGTCACAAATTCGAGAACGCGTGCACGAACGCGTCCTCGAAGGTTCAGCCGGCGGCGAGGACGGTCAGCGTGATCGTGGCCATGACCCCGAGGGACACCGGCATCCCGACCCGGACGTAGTCGGCGAAGCGGTAGCCGCCGGGGCCGTACACCATCGTGTTCGTCTGGTAGCCGATCGGGGTCACGAAGGAGGCCGAGGCGGCCACGGCGATGCCGATCGCCATCGTCCGGGGATCGATGCCCGCCGGCTCGGCGACGGCGAGGGCGATCGGGAACATGACGACGGCGGCGGCGTTGTTGGTCACCAGCTCGGTGAGCACCGCCGTGGCGAGCACGGCGCCGAACACGATCCCGGCCGAGCCGAACCCGTCGAACAGCCCGATCAGGCCATCCGCGATCTCCTGCGCGAGGCCCGAGGACTCCATGGCCGCTCCCAGCCCGAAGGCGGCGCCGATCAGCAGGATCACGTCGAGGTCCACCGCGTCGAGCGCCTCGGAGAAGGTCAGCACCCGCGCCGCCACCAGCACCCCTGCGCCGAGCAGCGCCCCTTCCACGATCGGGAGCACCTCCAGCGCGGCCAGCAGGACGATCGCCGCCGTCACCAACCCGACCAGCGGTGCCTTGCGGGTCGCATGGCTCGGCTCCCCGCCGAGGCGGGCGACGAGGAGGAAGTCGTTGCGGTCGCCCCAGTTGCGTCGGAAGTCCGGACCGGCGACCAGGAGCAGGGTGTCACCGTGGCGGAGCCGGACGTCACCGAGCTTGGCGTCGATGCGCTGGCCCGCACGGTGCACGGCCACCACGGCGGCCTGGTAGCGCCCCCGGAACTCGGCTTCCCGCACCGTCTTGCCGACGAGGGGCGACGACCGCCCCACGACCGCCTCGAAGTAGGACTGCCGGGGGCTGTCGATGGCGATGAGGTGCTTCTCCTCGGTGCTGCGCAGTCCCCGCATCCGCTGCAGGTCCACCACCTGGTCGACCTTCCCCACGAAGGTGAGGACGTCGCCGCCGTCGACGCGACGGTCCGGCGCCACCGGGGACACGAGCTGACCACCGCGGTCGATGCTGACCAGGAACACGCCCTCGAGGTCGCGGAGCCCCGCCTCGGCCACCGTCCTGCCGTCGAGGGGACCTCCGGGCACGACCTCCACGTCGATCACGAACTCCCGGGACTCGACCTCCGCCTGCTCGGTGGCCGAGAGCCGGTCGGGCACCAGGACCGGTGCGGCGACGAGCAGCACGGCCATGCCGACGAGCGCCACCGGCCCGCCGACGGGGGCGATCTCGAAGATGCCGAGCGGCTCGCCGGTCCGGGCCTGGAGCAGCCCGGACACGACCAGGTTCGTGCTCGTGCCCAGCACCGTGACCACCCCACCGAGGATCGTGGCGTACGACAGCGGGAGGAGGTAGCGCGACGCCGGCAGCCCTCGGGCGCGGCACCACGCCTGCACGTCGGGGATGAGCATGGCGACGAGGGGGGTGTTGTTGAACACCGTGGACGCCGAGGCCGTCGGCACCAGCAGCCGGGCCAGTGACGACCGCCCGCCGCGGGCACCCAGCAGCCTGGTGGTCAGGGCGGACAGGAGCGCGGTGCGCTGCGCGGCGCGGGCCACCACGTAGAGCGCCGCCACGGTGATCGGGGCGGGGTTGGCGAACCCGCTGAACGCCTGGTCGCTCCCGATCACGTCCAAGAGCAGGAGGGCGAAGGTGGCGGCCAGCACCACGGCCGCCGGCGCGATGCGGTCCCACGCCAGCGCCCCCAGCATCACCACCAGCGTGGCCGCGGTGACCCAGGCGTCGGCGCTCACGGCAGGACGCTAGGTGCCGGGCCGCGCCGCCCTCCGCATCTCGGCTCAGAGGTCGCCGGCCCCGCGTCGCACCGGCAGCAGCGCGGCGGTGATCGCGTCGTGGTCCACGTCGGCGCCGCCGAGGCCGAAGCCCACGGCACCGAGCGCGAGGGCGGCCTCGTGCACCACCCGACGGCCCTCGTCGGTGATGGCTGCGAGGGTGCCCCGGCCGTCGGCCGGGTGGGGACGACGCCTGACGAGGCCGCTGCGCTCCAGCCGGTCGATCGTGTTGGTCACGCTGGCCGGGTGCACCTGGAGCCGCTCCCCCACCTTGCCCAGCGGCAGCTCGCCGGCCCGCGTGAACGAGAGCAGCGCCAGCGCCTCGAAGCGCGAGAAGGTCAGCCCGAACGGGGCCAGCGCGGCATCGATGCGACGCAAGAGGATCTGGTGGGCACGGGTGATCGACGTCGCCGCAGCCATCTCGGGCACGGCCGGCCACCCGGCCCGCTCCCAGTTCCTCCGGGCCTCCTGCACCAGGTCCAGGTCCCTCGCCATGCGCGCACGGTACCGCGATCGTTGGACGTCCAAGGACAGCGGTACGCTGGCACGCAGCCGAACCGAACGGAGCACCGGTGACCGAAGCAGACGCAGCCGACCAGTACCGGGCCGCCTGGCAGGAGGCATACGACCGTGCGCAGCTCCGGGACGTGCCGTTCACGACGATGTCTGGCGTGCCCGTGGATCCGGTGTACGGGGACGGCCCGTACCCCGGCCAGCACCCCTACACGCGGGGCATCCACGCCTCGATGTACCGGTCGCGCCTGTGGACGATGCGCATGTTCGCCGGGTTCGGCACGGCCGAGGACACCAACGCCCGGTTCAAGGAGCTGCTCCGCCACGGCGGCACCGGCCTGTCCACCGCTTTCGACATGCCCACGCTCATGGGCCGCGACTCCGACAGCGAGTGGTCGCTGGGCGAGGTCGGTCGGGCCGGCGTCGCCGTCGACACCCTCGCCGACATGGAGGACCTGTTCGCCGACATCGACCTGGCGTCGGTGTCGACGTCGATGACCATCAACGGCCCCGCCCCCATCGTCATGGCCATGTACATCGCCGTGGCCGAGAAGGACGGCGTCGAGCGGGCGTCGCTGTCGGGCACCATCCAGAACGACGTGCTCAAGGAGTACCAGGCGCAGAAGGAGTACATCTTCCCGCCTCGCCCGTCGGTCCGGCTCGTCACCGACCTGATGCGGTTCACCTCGGCCGAGATGCCCCGCTGGCACCCGGTCTCGGTCTCCGGCTACCACATCCGCGAGGCCGGCTCGACGGCCGCGCAGGAGCTGGCGTTCACGCTCGCCAACGGGTTCGCGTACGTCGAGGCTGCGGTCGCCGCAGGCCTCGACGTCGACGACTTCGCCCCCCGCCTGTCGTTCTTCTTCAACTCCCACTCCGACTTCTTCGAGGAGATCGGCAAGTTCCGCGCTGCCCGGCGCATCTGGGCCCGGTGGATGTCCGAGCGCTACGGCGCCAAGGACCCCAAGAGCCACATGCTCAGGTTCCACACCCAGACCGCCGGCGTGTCGCTCACCGCCCAGCAGCCCCGCAACAACATCGCCCGCGTCGCCCTCCAGGCGCTGTCGGCCGCGCTCGGCGGCACCCAGTCGCTCCACACCGACTCCTACGACGAAGCCCTCGCCCTGCCCACCGAGGAGGCGGCGCGCATCGCCCTGCGCACCCAGCAGATCGTCGCCCACGAGACCGGCGTGGCCAACGTGGCCGACCCCCTCGGCGGCGCCCCCTACGTCGAGTGGATGACCGACGAGATGGAGCAGCGGGCCGAGGAGGTGTTCGCCCACCTCGACGAGCTGGGTGACGGCTCGATCCTCGAGGGCGTGTACGCGGGCATCGACGACGGGTACTTCGTGGGCGAGATCGCCGAGGCCTCCTACCGCTTCGAGCGGGAGGTGAACGCCGGCCAGCGGATCATCGTCGGGGTCAACGCGTTCACCGAGGGCGACGACCTGGCCGAGCACAACCTGCTGCGCATCGACCCCGCTGTCGAGGACCTGCAGCTGAAGCGGCTCGCCGCGGTGAAGCGGGACCGGGACGACGCGGCCGTCGCTGCCGCCCTCCAGCAGGTCCGGGCGGCCGCCGCCGACCCCGCCACCAACACCATGCCGGCGTTCATCGAGGCCGTCCGGGCCTACGCCACCCTCGAAGAGGTGGTCGACGCGCTGGCGGCCGAGTTCGGCCGCTACACCGAGCCCCCGATCATCTAGGACGCCGCGTGCCCGACCCCCAGATCCGCATCGTCCTCGCCAAGCTCGGCCTCGACGGCCACGACCGCGGGCTGCGCGTCGTGACCCGGATGCTGCGCGACGCCGGCATCGAGGTGATCTACCTCGGCCTCCGCCAGACCACCGACATGGTGGTGGCCGCGGCCATCCAGGAGGACGCCGACGCCGTCGGCCTCTCGCTGCACAACGCCAGCCACATGACCCTCGCCCCCCGCATGGTCGAGGCGCTGCGCGACGCCGGGGTCGACATCCCCGTCATCGTCGGTGGGATCATCCCCGACGACGACATCCACCCGCTGCGCGACGCAGGTGTCGCCGCCATCCTCGGCCCCGGCGCATCGGCCGCCGAGGTCGCTCGGGCCGTGCGCGACGCCGTGGCGGCGTCCGACACCGGCGCCGGCGCAGGCGATCAGTAGTCGAACCACGCCCCCTGGTGGGCGTCGACGATCCGCGGGTCCAGTACCGTCGACGGCGCCTGGCGGCGCTGCGCGACCACGTCGGGGGGCAGCACCATCGACGCCGATGCGACCGCCTGGTCCCAGTACCGGGTGCCGGGCGGCTCGGTGGCCCCGACGCGCGGCGCCGGCCCCTGCGGTGTCGCCAGGTGGAACCCCCAGGTGCCGAACGACGGGACGTCGGCGAGGTACGGCGTCGACGCCCACCCGGCCGCGTCGAGGGTCGCCTCGCACGTCCAGTACGCGGCCGGCGCGAACCACGGCGAGCCGCACTGCAGGACGAGGGCGCCGTCGGGCGCCACCACCGAGCGGGCGGCCACGAACAGCTCCACGCTGTAGAGGCGGCCGAGCGCGGCGGTGTCCGGGTCGGGGAGGTCGGCGATGGCCGCGTCGAAGGTCGCGTCGGTGCGGCGGACCCACTCGAACGCGTCGGCCGTGACCACGTCGGTGCGGGGGTCCCCGCAACCGGCCGACAGCTCGGCGAACCCCTCCGCGTCCCGGATGGCGGCGGTGACGCGGTCATCGAGCTCCACGAGCGTGACCGAGGCGACGCGCTCGTGACGGAGGACCTCGGTCACGGCAGCGCAGTCGCCGCCGCCGAGGACGAGCACGTCGATCGGTCGATCGGGCACCGCAGCGAGCGCCGGGTGGACGAGCGCCTCGTGGTACCGGTACGAGTCGACCGACGACAGCTGGAGGTCGCCGTCGAGGAACAGGCGCGTGTCGAGGCGCCCGTCGCGATGGTGCCGCTCGGTGATCACGATCTCGGCCGGGCCACGGTCGTCGGCGGCCACGACCGGGTCCCGGTACAGGGCCTGGCGCCCGTCGGCGACCACGCCGGGGGCGAGCAGCGCCATGGCCGCCAGCGCGGCGGCACCGGGGACCACGACCCCGCCCTGCCGCCAGGGGCTGCCCATCACCGCAGGGACGGTGGCAGCGAGGACGAGGTTCAGCGCCGCGACCAGCATCGTGCCGTGGACGATGCCGAGGAGCGGCCGCACCGCGAACGCGAAGGCCACCGCGCCGACGAAGGCGCCGACGTAGTCGGCTGCGGTGAGCTTCGACACCACCGCCGCGGCGCGCTGGCGGGCGAGCTGGTCGTTCAGGGCGGCGAGCAGCGGCATCTCCGCGCCGATGCACCCGCCGATGGCGAACGCCGCGACCAGGAGCGGGCCCCAGAAGGTGTCGAGCGCCGCCCAGAGCCAGTAGAGCGTCGGCGCGGCCGCACCGCCGAGCAGCGCCAGGACCACCTCGACGCCCACGAACGCGTGCACGGGGCGCCGCGCCAGGCGACCGCCGAGCGCCGCACCCGCGCCCATGCCCGCCATCGCCGCGCCGAGGACCACCGCGTTCGCCCGCTCCGTCGCCCCGACCGTGACCGTGCCGAGCAGCAGGAGCGACAACTCGTAGGCGACGCCGGCGGCGGCGAGCAGGCCGGCGACGACGAGGAGCAGCGCCCGCCGGGCGCGCAGGTCCGCCGGCACCGGGGGGCGGTCGGGCCTCACCACGTCGCCGGCCGCGCAGGGATCAGCTCAGCGCCACGGCGGCGGTGAGCGCGACGGAGATCTCCGCGGCGCCGGCCACCACGACCATCGGCGAGAAGCGGGGCTCGTCGACGAGGTGGCGGATGCCGCCCGGGATCAGGCGATCGAGGCCCAGGAAGGCGATCACCGAGAAGGCGAGGGCGAACAGCCCGACGCCGCCGGCGTGGACGATGCCGTCGCCGAGCTCGTCCGGCGCGGTCCACACGGCGACGAAGACGATGGCGGCGACCGCGAGCATCTTCGCCGCGACCAGCACGGCGGCGTTCAGGTTGTCGCGCACCTGCGTGCGCAGGTGACCCGGGGTCAGGACGTCGATCACGACGAAGCCGATGGCGAACAGCGCGAAGGACGCGAGGGTCCAGCCGATCGCGCCGCCGACGTCCTCGAACACCGAGTCGGTGGCCGCCTCGGTGGCCTGGGCGAGCATGAGCATCACACGTCTCCTCGTGCTGGGTGGTCAGGGGGCGGGGTGCAGCGGGTCACTTGCCGAACCCACCACCGCCGCCGCGGAAGCCGCCGATGCCGCCCCGGGAGCGGGCTCGGCCGTCGAAGTCGTCGAGCACCCCGCCCCAACCGGGGAAGCCGATGAGCAGGGGGTAGCGCCGGGTGGCGGCCCGGTTGTCCTCGAAGACCACCACCTCGCTCCCCCGACCGGCGCCCGGGGCGGGTTGCACCGCCACCGTCGCCTCCTCGTAGAGGAGGTAGACGGACGCACCCGACTGCTCGCGCAGGCTGGGCGGGCGCACCCCCTGGATGGCCGAGGCCATCGAGGCGGTGTCGGTCTCCGGCGCCGGGAACGTGGCGGTCTCCCCCGCCGCCGCGTCCGGGACGCGCTGGTCGCGCGGGCCCGTGGCCGGCAGGGCGTCGATGGCGGCGATGAGGTCGTCGGCGGGCAGGTCCTCCGGTTCGGCGAAGAGGCCCGACACGAAGCTCAGCAGGAACAGCACGATCACCGTGCCGACCACGAGACGGACGACCCCGGGGCCGCACCCGGCCTGGTGGCCACCGCCGGCGAGCCGGCGCGCGGCGCCGGGATCCCAGCGCCACGACTTCCACTGGTCCCAGGGGTCGGCACCGCCCGAGCCGGCGGGGCCGGCCGGGTCCGACGGGCCGGACCAGGCGCGCCAGGCATCCCACGGGTCCGAGCCGCCGTCGGCGCCGTCGCCCGGGTGCCCGCCGGGCGGCTGGTCCGTCACGACTGCACCACCGTCGTCCGGGTGCGGACCGCCTGCGGGTGCGGTCCCGGGTAGAGGTGCCACGTCTCCCAGCCGTCGCCGCCGACCTGCACCGAGGTGAGCGCGTCGTGGTGCCCCGGGAAGGACACCACGAGCGAGGACGGCCCCGCCGTCCGACGGAGCCCGCGGGCGAGCGACGAGAGCCCCGCCGCATCGAGCACCGGGCGCTCGGAGGTGAAGTCCAGCCGCAAGCCTCCCACCTGGTGCGAGGTCGTCGCGGGCAGGCCGGCGGCATCCGGACCGAGGCAGGCGACCTGCTCGCAGGCCACGGCACCGCGCGGTCCGCGCAGGTGCACCCGGTGGGATGCGGACAGGACCTCGACGTCGACGACCAGGTCGTCGGCGAGGGGCACCGCGAGCGTGGCGACCACCACGAGGCCCGGCGTCGGCGTGAACGACAGGCCGAGGCCGTCGGCCGAGACGTCCGGGATCCCGGGGCGGCGGTCGAGCTGCAGGTGCACTGGCCGGGGGCCTCCAGGGGGCGTCGCCGACCTCCCACAGCGGCCGGGGCGGGTCCGTACCATAGGCGCCTGCCGGGCCGGAGCCCGGCGACCCACCCCCCACCCGACCCCCTTGGGAGCCCTCCGTGTTCGATCCTCGCGCCGAGCTCGCCCCTGGACGACGGGTCCGCATCGACGACCGCGTCGGCGCCGTGCGCGGGCTGCTGGAGCTGGAGGAGGAGGGCGACCGCTGGGTCGAGGCGCTCGTGCAGCTCGACGACGGTCTGGCCGTGTGGCTCTCCGTGGAGTGGATGCCCGCACCGGTGGCCACCGTGTGGCTCCCGGTGCGGCCGTCCGAGGTGGGCGGCGGCCCGGGCGACACGAAGGTGACGCTCGGCGGGACGACCTTCGCCTTCTACGAGAACGGCACGGCGGCGTACTCGGCCTCCGGGGACACGGGCACCGAGGGGCGGGGCAGGGTCGACTACGTCGACTACCTGGCCGAGGACTCCCGCCGCGTCTCCTTCGAGCGCTACGGCGACGACCGCGCCGGCCGGCGCTCCACGATGCTCACGGGCACCTGCCCGCAGTGCGGCGCCGCCTGGCAGCCCACCGCCACGGGCCACTGCGGCTCGTGCGGGGTGAACCCCACCGTCGACGTCGGCGCGTGGGGCACCTGGGAGGTCTCGATCGGCATCCCGGCGGGGCGCGTCTCCCCCGCCTGAGGTGCGTCAGCGGGTGCGCGCCCGGAGCTCCGCAGCGAGCAGCGCGGCCACCCCGGCCGCCTTGATCCTGGGCACGGGGGCGCTCACCAGGACCTCGGTGCCGTCCTCGTCGAGGACCGCGGCGTAGGCCGACTCGCCGTCGACGCACCGGCGCACCGCCGGCCGGGCCTGGTGCGACGAGCGTGCGGCCACCCACGCGCCGGCGAGGTCCGCGTCGTCGAACAGCTGCGGCGTCCACGCAGCGACAGGACCGTGGGCGTGGGAGACCGTGACCCGCACGGTCCAGCACGTCGTCCCCGGGACCCGCACCACCTCGAGGACGCCGATACGCGCCGGCGCCCGGCCGGTGAGGGCATCGCGCTCGGAGCTCGTCTCCTCGGGCATGGTCCGGGGACCATGCCCATCCGCCGGCCGGGTGAGAACCCGCTCAGAAGCAGGTGCGGAGCGCGTCGATGAGACCCCGGGCGCGGGGGTCGTTGGAGAGCCCGGCGTTCATCTTGGTCATCACGTACCCGAACCCGACGCCGTGCTCGGGGTCGCCGAAGCCGAGGGACCCACCAGCGCCCGGGTGCCCGAAGCTGCGCTCGCCCATCAGCGGGGAGAACGACGACGGCAGCATGAAGCCGAGACCGAAGCGCGTGGGCACCACGAGCACCCGGTCGCGACCTGCGCTGCGCTCCTTGGTCGCCACCGCCACGGTCTCGTCCTCGAGGATCCGCACCCCGTCGACCTCCCCCACGCACGCGGCGTAGAGCTTGGCGAGCGACCGGGCGTTCGTCACGCCGTTGGCGGCGGGGATCTCGGAGGCACGGACCTCCGGGAGGTTCCAGGCCAGGCGCCCCCCGCCGAGCAGGAACCGCCCGTCGAGCATCAGCGCCCGGTTCGTGGTGCTGCGGGGGTCGAGGTACGCGGCGGCGAGGTCCTGGAGCAGCGGGAGGACCTCGGGGTCCAGCGATGCGGGGTCGAAGTCGTCGGCGCTCGGGCGAGATGCGACCAGCGGCGCCACCCGCGCCTGCTGCTCGTCGGGGAGGCCGATCCAGAACTCGAGGCCGAGCGGTCCGGCGATCTCGTCGGCGAAGTAGCGCCCGATGCTGCGCCCGTCGACCCGGCGGACGATCTCGCCGACGAGCCACCCGTAGGTGAGGGCGTGGTAGCCGTGGGCGGTGCCCGGCTCCCACAGGGGCGCCTGGGCGGCGAGCGCCTCGACGATGGGCTCGATCGCCAGCACCTCCTCGAGGGACGGCGGGTCGTCCACCACCGGGACGCCGGCCTGGTGGTCGAGCAGCATCGCGACCGTGGTGCCCTCCTTGCCGGCGGCGCCGTACTCGGGCCACAGCTCGGTGACGGGGGCCTCGAGGTCGAGCTCGCCCCGCTGCGCGAGCAGGTGGGCGCACACCGCCGCCGCGCCCTTCGTGGTCGAGAACACGAGCTGCAGCGCATCGGGCGAGTAGGGGATCCCGTTGACCTCGTCGGAGACGCCGCCGACCAGGTCGACGACGAGCTCACCGTCGACGTACACGGCCACCCCCGCCCCCAGCTCGCCGTGGCGCTCGAAGTTGGCCGCGAAGGCGTCGCGCACCGGTTCGAACCCGTCGGCGACCGTCCCCGTGATCATCGTCATGCGGGGAAGGTACACAGTGCACGCATGACCGGACCGACGCCGCCACCCGACGTCCCGGGCGTCGACCTCGACGCCCTGCGCCGCTGGATGGACGACGAGGGCCTCGGCGCCGGGCCCCTGCTCGACGTCGAGCCGCTCGCCGGCGGCACGCAGAACGTGCTCGTGCGGTTCCAGCGGGACGGTCGGGGCTACGTGCTGCGCCGGCCCCCGCTGCACAAGCGGGCGAACTCCGACGAGACGATGCGGCGCGAGGCCCGCGTGCTGGCGGCGCTGTCCGGGTCCGCGGTGCCGCACCCGGGCCTGATCGCCGCCTGCCCCACCACCGACGTCCTGGGGGCCGCCTTCTACCTGATGGAGCCGATCGAGGGGTTCAACCCCTCCTCCGGGCTGCCCGAGCCGCACGCCTCCGACCCCGACCTGCGTCGCGGGATGGGCTTCGCCATGGTCGACGGGATCGCCGCGCTCGCCGCGGTCGACCACCACGCCGTCGGCCTCGGCGACTTCGGCAAGCCCGACGGCTGGCTCGAGCGCCAGGTGGGGCGGTGGCGCAGCCAGCTGGCCTCCTACGACGAGCTCGACGGCTACCCGGGGCCGGACATCCCCGGCGTCGAGGAGGTGTCGCGCTGGCTGGACGAGCGGCGGCCGGCGCGCTGGCAGCCGGGGGTCATCCACGGCGACTACCACCTCGCGAACGTGCTCGTCTCGCCCACCGGACCCGAGCTCGCGGCGATCGTCGACTGGGAGCTGTGCACGATCGGCGACCCCCTCCTCGACCTCGGGCACCTCCTCGCCACCTGGCCCGAGGGCGGATCCGCCGCAGCGGTCGGCGGCGCCATCGAGGGCCTGCCCGCAGGCGCCGAGCTCGTCGACCGGTACCTGCGGTCGACGGG
>DASUEE010000312.1:0-6664 GCA_036275235.1 Acidimicrobiales bacterium
GCGCCCCGCCTCGACCTCGGGGTCGAAGACCGCCTCGGTGCGGATGTCGCGGAAGCCGGCGTCGCTGAGCACCGACCGGGCGTCCTCCTCCGTGAAGTCGACGACCTCGGGCACCTCGACCTGCTCCTCGCCGCTCGACACGGTGAGCGAGACGGTGCCGCCTTCCTCGAGCTGCTCGCCGCCGGCCGGGTCCTGGCCGCTCACGACCCCGTCGTCGAACTCCGGGTTCTCCTCGTAGCTCACGTTCACGACGAAGCCGGCGGCCGTGAGGGTGGTGCGCGCCTCCTCCTCGAGCTGGCCGACCACGGCCGGCACCGGCACGGTGGCCACCACGTCGCCGCCGTCGTCGTCGAAGACGCCCAGGGCCTGGGCGAGCAGGTACAGCACGCCGCCCAGCACGAGCAGCAGCAGCAGGAGCACGGCGACGAACGCACCGTTCCGCCGGGCCGGCTCCTCGACGTAGTCGTCGTAGTACGGGTCCTCGGCGGGCGGGTACGCGCCGTAGGCCGCGGTGGCGGCCGTCGCCGGGATCGCGCGGGTGGTGTCGGCGGGCGGGGGAGCCGGCGCGGCCACGGTCGTGGCGGCGGCGATCTGGCCGCCCTCGCGGTAGCGGCGCAGGTCGGCGCGGAGGTCCTCCGCCGACGGGTACCGGGACTGCGGGCTCTTCGCCAGGCACTTGAGGATGATCGCCTCGAGCGTCGGGTCGACGTTGCCGTTGATCTGCGACGGCGGGGTCGGCTGCTCCTGCACGTGCTGGTAGGCGACGGCGAGGGCGTCATCGCCCCGGAACGGCGGGCGCCCGCACACCATCTCGTAGAGCACGACGCCGAGGCTGTACACGTCGGAGCGCGGGTCGACCGGGCGGCCCTGGGCCTGCTCGGGCGAGAAGTAGGTGGCCGTGCCCATGACCTGGCCGGCCTGGGTGAGGTCCTCGTCCTGGCCGGCGGCGATGGCGCGGGCGATGCCGAAGTCGGTGACCTTCACCTGCCCGTCCGAGGCGAGCAGCACGTTGCCGGGCTTGACGTCGCGGTGGACCACGCCGTTCTTGTGGGCGAAGCCGAGGGCGGCGGCCATGTCGATGCCGATGTCGGCCGCCCGTTCCGGCAGCAGCGAGCCCTCCTGGCGGAGCACGTCGGCCAGGCTGCGGCCGGCCACGTACTCCATCACGATGAAGTAGGTGCCGCCCTCCTCGCCCCAGTCGTAGACCCCGACGATGTTGGGGTGGTTCAGGTTCGCCGAGTCCTGGGCCTCCCGCCGGAACCGCTGCACGAAGGTGGGGTCCGCGGCGTACTGCGGGAACAGGACCTTGACCGCCACCGGGCGGTCGAGGAGCTGGTCGCGGGCGAGGTACACGTCGGCCATGCCGCCCCGGGCGAGTCGGCGGTGCAGCTCGTAGCGGCCGCCGTAGACGACAGGTCCCTGGTCAGACATGGCGTGCGCACTCTACGGGGTGGGGCCCGCGCGGTTGGTTACGCCCCAGCGCCCTGGGCGGCGAGCACGACCTCCATCACGGCCCGGGCGATCGGCGCCGCGACCTGTCCGCCGGTCTGCTCGGAGGCGCCCGGCTGGCCCTCGACGAGCACGGCGACGGCGACGGACGCCGGCTGGCCGGGCGGGCCGGCGAAGCCGATGATCCAGGCGTGCGAGCGGGGCGGATCGGTGCCGAGCTGGGCCGTGCCGGTCTTGCCGCCGACCTCCATGCCGTCGATGGCGAGGTTGCGGGCGGTGCCGTCCTCGACGACGCCGATCATCGCCCGGCGCAGGATGTCGGCGTTCGGCGCCGACATCGCCCGTCGCCACTCCTCGGGGTCGGGGTCGTCGACCACCTCGCCCTCGTCGTCGCGCACCTCGGCCAGCACGGTGGGGACCATGACCCGGCCCTCGTTGGCGATCGCGGCGGCGACCATCGCCATCTGCAGCGGGGTGGCCGACACGTCGTTCTGGCCGATGCCCGACTGGGCGAGCGCCGGCACGTTCTGCTCGAAGTCGGTGGGGAAGACCGAGCGGGCGGCATCGGGCAGGTCGATGGGCGGCGGGGTGTTGAACCCGAACGCCTCGGCCCGCTCGACCATGGTCCCGCCGCCGAGGTCCACCGCCATCTGCGCGAAGGCGGTGTTGCAGGACACGCGCAGGATGTCGAAGAGCGAGCCCCCGCACGACGAGCCGCCGAAGTTCCGCAGCGGACGGGTGGTCTGGGGCGGCACGTACTCGCGGGCCGTGGGGTACGACGGTGACTGCTCCGTGACCTTGCCGGACTCGAGGCCGGCGGCGGCGGTGACGACCTTGAACGTGGAGCCCGGGAAGAAGCGCTCCCGGTAGGTCTTGGCGAGGAGGGGATCGCGGGTGTCGGACTGCAGGAGCGCGTAGGCGTCGTTCGCTGCCGAGAGGTCCTGGGTGGAGAGGGCGTTCGGGTCGAAGGAGGGGAACGACCACATCGCCAGCAGCTCGCCCGAGCGTGGGTCGATGGCGACCACCGAGCCCTGGCGGTCGCGCAGCTCGTCCCGCGCCGTGCGCTGGGCGTCGGCGCGGAGGGTGAGCCGGAGGTCGCCGACCCGCTCGCGGTCGACGAAGAGGTCGTCGATGCTGCGGAACGAGAGGTCGAGGGTGCGGCCGGCGAGCTCGGAGTTGTAGCTGTCCTCCACCCCGGCAGCGCCGAGGTTGAGCGAGAACCAGCCCACGGTGTGGGCGAACAGGTCGCCCTCGGGGTAGCGGCGGATGCGCTCGAAGCGGCTGCCCTCCGGGGCGGGCTCGGACACGGCGACGACGACCTCGTCGGCGGTGACCACCGTGCCGCGGGGCGAGTCGAAGTCGCGGAGCACGGCCCGGTTGTTCTGCGGGTGGTCCTTCAGGCGCTCGGCGTCGACGACCTGCACCCGGTTGAGCTGCACGAACAGCAGCACGAAGCAGGCGATGAGCCCGAGGCCGAGCCGGCCGATCTGGCGGTTCACGACGGCACCCCCGCCTCTCGGCCCTCGTCGCTGGCGTCGGAGATGCGCAGGAGCAGCGCGAGCAGCACGTAGTTGAGGACGAGGCTCGAGCCGCCGTAGCTGACGAAGGGCAGGGTCACGCCGGTGAGCGGCAGCGTGCGGGTGATGCCGCCGATGATGATGAAGGCCTGCACGCCGAGGAGCGTGGTGAGGCCGGCGGCGAGCAGCGTGTCGAACGCGGACCCCGCCCGCAGGGCGATGCGCAGGCCGGCACCGACCATGAGCAGGAACGCGCAGAGCACGGCGGTGGCGCCGAGCAGGCCGAGCTCCTCGCCGATGGCGGCGAAGATGAAGTCGGTCTCGACCTCGGGGATGCGGGTGGGCGTGCCGAGCGCGATGCCCGTGCCGGCGATGCCGCCGTCGGCGAGGGCGAAGGACGCCTCGACGATCTGGTAGCCGGCGCCGCGGGCCACCGGCCACGGGTCGAGCCAGATCTCGACGCGGTCGCGCACGTGCGAGAACTGCGTGTAGGCGAAGGCGGCGCCGAGCAGGAACAGGGACCCGCCGACCGTGAGGTAGGTGGTGCGGCCCGTGGCGATCCACAGCATCACCACGAACAGGACGAAGAACAGCAGCGACGAGCCGAGGTCGCGCTGCAGCGTCATGACCCCGAGCGAGACGAGCCAGGCCACGAGGATCGGGCCGAGGTGCTTGGGGTCGGGCAGGTGCAGCGGGCCGATGCGGAAGGTCGACAGCGCCAGAAGCTCGCGCCGCTCCACCAGGTAGCCGGCGAAGAAGATGGCGAGGACGATCTTCGCCGCCTCACCGGGCTGGAAGTTCAGCGGTCCGAGCGAGATCCAGATGCGGCTTCCGTTGATGGTGCGCCCGATCACCGGGAGCAGCGGCAGGAGGAGCAGGCCGAGGCCCATCGCCGCGAACGTGTAGCGGTAGCGCTCGAGGTCGCGGCTGCGCCGGATCACGAGGAGGGTGGCGATGAACGCGCCGATGCCGACCGCGGTCCACATCGCCTGCAGCCCGGCGAGGCGGCCGGTGTCGGTCTGGGCCTCGTCGAGTCGGACGATGAACACGTAGCCGATGCCGTTGAGCAGACCGGCGAGCGGCAGGAGGATGCCGTCGGCGTCGGGCGCGAGGCGTCGCACCGCCACGTGGGCGGCGACGAGCATCCCGAGCACGACCCCGAGGAACGGGACGATGTTGGCGGGGATCTCGGCGTCGCGGCCGAGCCCGGCGAGCGCGTACGCGCCGGCGGTGATGAGCGCACCGACGACGATCAGGCCGAGCTCGGTGCGCCGGCGCAGCACGATCACCCGGGCGCCACCCCGGTCGTGCTCGGGGCCGCCGGCGGCGCAGGGGCGGTCGTGGACGTCGTCGAGGTCGTCGTGGTGGTCGTCACCGGCGGGCGCGACGCCTCGATGCGGTCCTCGAGGTTGGTGACGTAGCGGCGGGCGCGGGCGAGGGAGGGCTGGCTGACCCCGGCCTCGAGGTCGTCGAGCACGGACGGCGGCACGTCGTCGAGGTCGATGCCCGTGCGGTCGACCAGCTCGGCCTCCCACCACAGGAACCCGCCGGGCCGGCCCTGGTAGATCGCCACCTCGTCGCCGTCGAGGGCGACGTGGTACGTGTCGGTGGCGTAGCGCTCGGCGAGGTACGCGCCCACGCCCACGAGGGCGAGGACGGCGATGACGAAGGCCGCCGATCGGGCGGTGAGCGCCCGTTGCCTCGGGGCGTCGGCGGCAGCGGACCGATCCGCGCGGTCGGTGTCGGCGCTCGGTGGCGTCGGCGGCGGCGCGGGCCTGGTCGGCTGCTCGATGCGTTCGCGCACCTCGTCGTCCGGCACGGTGGACAGCGACTGGGTGTCGTGGTCGGGGTGCTCGGAGAAGTCCTCGGCGTCGGGCACCGGGACCCGCCCGTCGAGGCCGTCGTCGAGCACGTCGACGACCACGACGGTGATGTTGTCGCGACCCCCGTTGCGGTTGGCCTGCTGCACCAGCAGCTGGGCGGCCTCGTCGGGGTCGTCGACCGTGCGCAGGACGTCGGCGATCTCGGCTTCGCCCACCTCGTCGGTGAGGCCGTCGGAGCAGAGCAGGTAGCGGTCGCCGGTGCGGGGCAGGACCTGGAACTCGTCGACGTCGACGAAGCGCTCGATGCCGACCGCGCGCGTGACGATGTTCTTCTGCGGGTGGTGCTGGGCCTCGTCGGCGCTGATGCGGCCCTCGCGGTAGAGCTCGCCCACGAGGCTGTGGTCCTCGCTGATCTGGTCGAGGTTCCCGTCGGACAGGCGGTAGGCGCGGCTGTCGCCGACGTTCACGATGGCGAGGCGGGTCTCGCCGGCCTCCTCCACGAGGCCGATGGCCACCACGGTGGTGCCCATGCCGGCGAGCGAGGGGTCCTGCTCGCTCTCCTCCCACACGCGGTCGTTGGCGGCCTGCACGGCGGTGACCAGGTCGAGGACGCGGCGCAGCCCGGGGGACGGGTTCGCCTCGAGCTCCTCCTCGATCGTCTCGACCGTGAGGCGCGACGCCACCTCGCCGCCTGCGTGGCCGCCCATCCCGTCGGCCACCACGAAGATCGCCGAGCCCAGGAACATGGAGTCCTGGTTGACCTGGCGGACCTGGCCGACGTCGGACGCGCCGCCCCAGCGCAGGCGGACACCCCCGGCGGACCCCGAGCCGGTCACGTGACCTCCATGACCGTGGACCCGACCTTGATCTGGTCCCCCTGGCTCACCACCATCGGCCCCGTCACCTTCCGGCGGTTGAGGTACGTGCCGTTCGTCGACCCGAGGTCCTCGACGTAGAGCTGCTCGTCGCGCATGAACAGCCGGGCGTGCAGCTGGGACGCGTACGTGTCGTCGAGGGTGATCTGGCACCCCGCCGCCCGACCCACCGTGAGCTCGTCACCGAGCGGGTACACGGTGCCGGCGAGCTCGACGGGCTCGATGACCTTCAGCTTGGGCAGCGTGCGCTCCCGCGCCCGGGTGCGTCGCGGCTGGCCCTCGCCCCCCGCCCGGCTGCGACGGCCGCGCCGCCCGCTGCCGGAGGAGGCCGGCGCCGCCGCGCGGGCCAGGTCGACCTCGGCCCACACGGCCCGCAGGACCCGGAAGAAGAACAGGTACAGCAGGATCAGCAGGCAGATCTTCAGGACGTTCAGGAGCGGTTCGGGCACCGGCTCAGCTCGCCTCGAAGCGGAAGGTGGTGGAGCCGAAGGTGATCTCGTCGCCGTCCTGCAGCACCCGCTCGCTCACCTTCATGCCGTTGACCTTGGACCCGTTGGTTGACCCGAGGTCGGCGAGCACGAAGCCGTTGCCCGCCGGGCGGATCTCGGCGTGCTGGCGGGAGACGTTGGGGTCCTCGAGGACCAGGATCGACTCGGGCAGGCGACCGATGGTGACGGTCTCGTCGCCGAGGATGAAGCGCTCGCCCGACGGGAGCACCAGCGAGCCGGCGCCGGCGCCGCCCTCGCCCTCGCGCCGGCGGGCGTCGATGGAGAACGCCCCGACCCGCATGCCCGGGTCGACCACGAAGTCGACCTCGACGGGCCCCATGAAGCTGTAGCCCTCCTCGCGGGCGTGGTCCCGGCACAGGTCGGCCAGCTCGCGCTGCATCGTGTCGGTGACCTGGGCGAACTCGTCGGCGTCCTGCTGCGACAGGTTCACGGTGAAGTGGTTCGCCACCACCGTCTCGCCCCGCACGCCGATCGAGCGGCTGTCGTCCAGC
>DASUEE010000313.1:0-3158 GCA_036275235.1 Acidimicrobiales bacterium
TCGGACGTCGTGCCCGAGCACCTCGCGCTCCTCGACGCGCCGGACATCGACTCGGTGGTCGACGCCAACCGCGAGCTCGCCCAGCACCTGCTCGACGCCGCCGACCTGTGGATCTTCGTCACCACCGCCGCCCGCTACGCCGACGCCGTCCCCTGGGACTTCCTGCAGATGGCGTCCCGGCGGGGCGTCGGCATCGGGCTGGTGCTGAACCGGGTGCCGGCGGGCGCCGTCGACGAGGTCCGCGCGCACCTGGCCTCGATGCTGCGGGCGCAAGGTCTGGGGCAGGCGCCGCTGTTCGTCCTCGAGGAGCAGGTGCTCGACGCCGACGGCCGGATCCCCGTCGGGGCGGTGGCGCCGCTGCGCGGGTGGCTCGAGGGTCTGGCCACCGACCAGGAGGAGCGGGCGGCCCTCGTCCGCCAGAGCCTGCGCGGCGCGGTCGACGACGTGGCAGCGCGGGTCGAGGGCGTCGCCGGGGCGGTCGAGGACCAAGAGCGGGCGGCCGACGAGCTGGCCGAGGTCGCCACCCGGGCCTTCGACCGGGCGCGGGACCAGCTGCGCGACGACGTCCGGGACGGGACGGTCATGCGCGGTGAGGTGCTCGCCCGCTGGCAGGACATGGTGGGTACGGGCGAGCTGCTGCGCGAGCTGCAGTCACGCATCGGCCGCTGGCGCGACCGGATCGCGGCCAGCGTCACCGGGCGGCCCCGCAACGTCGAGCGCTTCCAGGGCGCGGTGGAGACCGGGATCGAGGCGCTGGTGCGCGAGCGCGTCACCGAGGCCAACGAGCAGGTCGTCCTGCGCTGGCGCGCCACGGCAGCGGGCGCCGCGCTCCTCGACGACGTCGCGCCCGGGTCGGCCGACGACCTCCGCCGCCCCCCGGCCGACCTCGGCGAGCGCATCTCCCGCCTCGTGCGCGACTGGCAGGGCGGCCTGCTCGACCTCCTGCGCGAGGAGGGCGCCGGCAAGCGCACCACGGCGAAGGTCCTCTCCTACGGGCTGAACGGGGCCGCGCTCGTCCTCATGGTCGCGGTGTTCGCCCAGACCGGAGGCCTCACCGGCGCCGAGGTGGCCATCGCCGGCGGCAGCACCGCCGTGGGCAGCACGCTGCTCGAGGCGCTGCTGGGCGACCAGGCCGTTCGCCGGCTCGCCGAGCGGGCCCGGGCCGACCTCGACCGGCGCGCCGGCGAGCTGCTGGCCGGGGAGGCGGCGCGCTTCACCTCCATCGTCGACCGGGCCCGACCCGACGGCGACGCCGCCGCCGACCTGCGTGCTCGGGCGACCGAGCTGCGACGGGGGCTGGGCCGGTGAACCGGCGCGCCGAGCGGGCGGGCCGCGACCTGCAGGACCGCCTCGACCAGCTGGAGCGGGTCGCCGCGATCGGCGAACACCGGCTGCCCGACGACCTCGTCGCCGACGCCGGCTCCGTCGTGGAGCGCGCCCGCACGCGCCTGGGCCGCGGTGCCGATCGCACCGTCGTGGCGCTCGCCGGCGCCACCGGCAGCGGCAAGTCGTCGGTGTTCAACGCCCTCGTCGGGGAGGACCTCGCGCCGGTCGGGGTGCGCCGCCCGACCACCTCGACGGCTCGCGCCGCGGTGTTCGACGCGGCCGACGCGCTCGAGGCCGGCACCGCCGACCTCCTCGACTGGCTCCAGGTCCCCCAGCGCCACGTCGTGGGCAGCCGCGACCTCGACGGCCTGGTGCTGCTCGACCTCCCCGACCACGACTCCGTCGCCCGCGCCCACCGCGAGGAGGTGGACCGGCTCGTCGAGGTCGTCGACGCCTTCGCGTGGGTGGTCGATCCGCAGAAGTACGCCGACGCCGCCCTCCACGACCAGTACCTGCGCCGCTTCGCCGGCCACGCGGCGGTCACGATCGTGGTGCTGAACCAGATCGACCTGGTGCCCGAGGGGGAGCGCCGGGGCGTCGCCGACCACCTCGGACGCCTGCTCGAGGAGGACGGGCTGCGGAAGGTGCGGGTGGTGCCGACCTCGACCCTCACGCAGGAGGGCGTCGACGTGCTGCGCCGCGAGCTCGCGGCCCGGGCCGCCGAGCGGCGCGCCGTCGTCGCCCGCCTGGGTGCCGACATCGACGTGCTGGTCGAGCGACTCGACGCCGCCGTGCCAGACCGGGAGCCTGGACCGGTGGGCGACCGGGGCCGGCGGTCGCTCGCCGACGCGTTCGCCGAGGCCGCCGGTGCGGACGCCGTCGCCGACGCCGTCGGTGCCGCCCACCGGCGCCGGGCAGCCCAGCACGTCGGATGGCCGCCCACGCGGTGGGTCGGCCGCCTGCGCCCCGACCCGCTGCGCCGCCTCGGCCTCGACCGCGTCCGCCCCGACCGGACGACCGAGACCGTGCCCCGCACCTCCCGGCCGGCGCCGTCGGTGGTCGCCGACGCCCGCCTGGGCCGAGCGCTCCGGGAGGCGGCCGAGGACGCCGGCGCCGGGCTCCCCGAGCCGTGGCAGCGCCGCCTCGCCGGGGTGGCGGTGGAACGGCGCGACGACGTCGCCGACGCGCTCGACCGGCAGGTGGGCGCCACCGAGCTCCCCGTCGCCCCCGCCCGCTGGTGGAGCGTCGTCTCCGGGCTCCAGTGGATCCTCGCCGGCCTGATGGCGATCGGGCTGCTGTGGCTGATCGTCATCGGCGTCGTCGCCTGGTTCCGGCTCCCCGACCTGCCGACCCCGGAGCTGGGCGAGGTCCCCTACCCGACGGCGATGGCGATCGGTGGCGCCGTGCTCGGCCTGCTGGTGAGCGCGATCGCGCGCGCCCTCGCCTCGGTCGGCGCCCGCCGGCGGGCAGCCGCCGCGCGGCGCACCCTCACGCGCGCGGTGGCGCAGACCGCTGACCAGCTGGTGGCCGACCCCCTCGACGAGGAGCTGGAGGCCATGGCCGAGCTGACCCGGACGGTCCGCCGGCTCTAGATCTAGAAGCGCAGGGGCGCAACGTAGAGCTTGCGCTCGGCCCCGCAGGAGTAGTCGTGGCAGCTGCCCGCCGGCCAGGCGTGGTAGCTCATCCACCATCCGCCTGCCGCGTCGCGCAGCACCGTCCCGCCGCCCGGGCCGGCGACGTCGCCGTAGGACTGCAGGATCTTGCCCTCCGTGTAGCAGGGGCCGAGCGGGCCCGAGCAGCGGGCGTAGCCGACGGCGTAGCTGTCGTTGCCG
>DASUEE010000314.1:0-12709 GCA_036275235.1 Acidimicrobiales bacterium
CGCCTACTTCACCGGCACCGGCCTCGACCCCGCCGTGCGCGCCGACGTCGAGCGCGACCTGGTGAAGGAGTACCACGACACCCTGCGGGCCGGCGGCGTGCGCGACCTGCCGCTCGAGGCGTGCTGGGAGCAGTACCGGCGCTTCGCCTTCGCCGGCTTCATCATGGCGGTGATCTCGTCCATGATCGTGGGCCAGACCGAGCGGGGCGACGAGATGTTCATGGCCATGGCCAACCGGTCCGGCCGCATGGCCATCGACCTGGAGACCCTCACCCTCCTCTAGGACCCCTGTTCTGGGGTACCGATCCCCTCGCAGGCGAGGGGATCGGTACCCCAGAACGGATCAGGTGGGGGCGATCGGGAGGCCGCCGGGCGAACCGACGGCCTCGACGAGGAGCACGTCGACCTCGCCGCCCGTCGGGATGCCGTCGCCGTCCGGCAGCACGGCGAGGGCGTTCGAGGCCGCCATGGCACCGAGCTGGTGGCTGCCCTGCCCGCCGGCGGAGCGCACGTGCACCAGGCCGTCGGCGCCGAAGGAGGCGACGACCCGGGCGAAGTGGGTCTTGCCGTCGGGGCGACGGCCGAGGTCCTCGTCGGCCACCGAGGCCACGAGCGGCCGGTCGAGGTCGCGGTGACCCATCGCGGCGCGCAGCGCCGGGCGGCCGAGGAGCTCGAAGGACACCATCGACGACACCGGGTTGCCCGGGAACCCGAAGACCGGCACACCGTCGACGAGCCCGAACGCGAACGGCTTCGCCGGCTTGATGTCGATCTGCATCCAGCGCATGTCGCCGATGCGGTCGAGCACCACCTTCACCAGGTCGATGTCGCCCATCGAGACGCCGCCGCTCGTCAGCACGGCGTCGCAGCCCTCGACGCCGTGGCGGATGGCGGCGGTGATGGCGTCCTCGGTGTCCCGGGCGATGCCCAGGTCGACGGCGTCGCACCCGGCCTGCGAGGCGAGGGCGAGCAGCGTGCGGCGGTTCGAGTCGCGGATCTGGCCGGGCGCCAGCGGTCCGCTGCCTTCGACGAGCTCGTCGCCGGTGGACACGACGCCCACCCGCAGGCGGCGGTGGGCGAGCACGGCCTCGACGCCCAGGCTGCACAGGACCCCGAGGTGGGCGGCGCTCAGCACGTCGCCGGGCTCGAACACGACGGCGCCGACGTCGAGGTCGTCACCGGCCGGCCGCACGTGGTTGCCCGGCGGGACCTCGATCTCGACCCGCACGTGGTCGTCGTCGACCAGCGAGGTCCGTTCGACCATCACGACGGCGTCGGCGCCCTCGGGCATCGGGGCGCCGGTGAAGATGCGGCTCGCCTCCCCGGGGCCGACCGCGACCGTGGCCGGGTGGCCCGCGGCGATGGTCTCGAGGATGCGCAGCTCGACCGGGGCGCCGGCGGTGTCGGCGGCCCGCACTGCGAAGCCGTCCATCGCCGTGTTCGCGAACGGCGGCACCGCCTCGGTGGCCGTCACCTGCTCGGCCAGCACCAGCCCGAGCGCGCCGGCCACGGGGACGCGCACCGGCTCGGGCCGGGGCATGCGGTCGAGGACGTGGCGACGCGCGTCGGCCAGGGGGAGCACGGCGCGGGAGCGTAGGTCGCTCAGTCGAGCGTGGCGACGAACTCCTTGAGGTACGCCTTGAACGCGGGACCGAGGTCCTCGCGCATGCACCCGATCTCCACGGTCGCCTTCAGGTAGTCGAGGGGCTTGCCGCAGTCGTAGCGCCCCTCCTTGAACGAGTAGCCGGTGACCGGCTGGCTCTTGTTGAGCAGGCCGATGGCGTCGGTGATCTGGATCTCGCCGCCGACGCCGGGCTCGGTCGCCCGGATGGCGTCGAAGATCTCGGGGGTGAAGACGTAGCGGCCGATCACCGCCAGGTTCGAGGGAGCCTCCTCCGGCTTCGGCTTCTCGACGATGCGCTCGAACCCGTAGAGGTTGTCGGCGCCGTCGGCGAGCGGGATCGGGTCGATGCAGCCGTAGCTGGCGATCTCGTGGGGCTCGACCTCGAGCAGGGCGATGACCGACCCCTGCCGCTCCTCGTGGGTGCGGATCATGCCGGACAGCAGCTCGCCGCCGTCGACCTGGATGTCGTCGCCGAGCAGCACGGCGAAGGGCTCACCGGCCACGTGCCTCTCGGCGACGCCGATCGCATGACCGAGGCCGAGGGCGACGCCTTGGCGGATGAAGTGGATGTCGCACAGCTCGGCCAGCCCCCGGACCATCTCGAGCTCCGCCGTCTTGCCCTTCTGCTCGAGGGCGGCCTCGAGGCCTGCCAGCCGGTCGAAGTGGTCGCCGATGGCCGACTTCCCGCTGCTGTCGATGATGAGGACGTCCTCGATGCCCGCCGCCACGCACTCCTCGACGATGTACTGGATCGTCGGCTTGTCGACGACCGGCACCATCTCCTTGGGGATCGCCTTCGACGCCGGCAGGAAGCGGGTGCCGAGGCCAGCGGCGGGGATGACTGCGGTGCGCACGGGGGACATGGCGCTCTTCCTACCCCACGTCCTCCCCCACCGAGGCCTCCTCGCCGCGACGCAGCCGGCCGATGTTCTCGTGGTGGCGGACGATGACCACGAGGCCGATCGCGGCCGCCACCGCCACCTCCTCCCACGGCCGTCCGACGGCGGCGACGGCCGGCGCCAGCAGGGCGGCCAGGGCGATCGAGCCCACGGCGGCGTGGCCCGTGGCCTTGACCAGGACGGCGAACACGACCGCCAGCGGGAGGAACACGACGGGTGCGCAGACGAGGACGGCGCCGGCCGCGGTGGCCACGCCCTTGCCGCCGCGCAGGCGGCGGGTGATCGGCCACAGGTGCCCGGCGACCGCGGCGGCACCGGCGACCCAGGCCAGGAACCGCCCGTCGACGGCCAGCCCGAGCCCGGCGGCCAGCGCCCCCTTCCCGGCATCCCCGAGCAGCACCAGCACCCCGGCGCGCGCGCCGCCGATGCGCGTCACGTTCGACGCGCCCGGGTTGCGCGAGCCCGACGCCGTCGGGTCGAACCCCTGCCGGCGCCCCACGAGGTGGGCCGTGGGGAAGGTGCCCAGGAGGTAGGCCGCCACGACGACGGCGGCCGCGGCGACGGACATGGCCCGGAGCGTACGCGGGTCGGTAGCGTTGGCACTCGAAGCCGGAGAGTGCCAACGCCCCTGGAGAGCGCGATGCCCACCTACGAGTACCGCTGCAAGAGCTGTGGCCACCAGCTGGAGGTCCAGCAGGCCTTCACCGATGACCCGCTCACCGAGTGCCCTGAGTGCCAGGGCGCGCTGCGCAAGGTGTACGGGAACGTCGGGATCTCCTTCAAGGGCTCGGGCTTCTACAAGAACGACGCCCGCGGCAGCTCGACGTCCTCGTCGAAGTCCTCCTCGTCGAGCGAGTCCTCGTCGTCGAGCGACGGCGGTTCGTCCAGCGACAAGGCGTCCGGCTCGACCGAGACGAAGACGCCGGCAGCCACCTCCACCAGCAGCGACTGACCGGCGGCGCCGGGACCTTCTCGGCGCGATCCGTTCCGCCAGCGGAACGCACCAGCCCAGGAACCCGGCACGACCGGCTACGTTCGTCGTCGACCCGGCGCAGCCGGGCGCACTTCCCCCGAGCTCCGATACTCGTTGGAGGACCCGTGCGCCCCGCGCCCGCCCGCTACCCCACCATCCGCCGCCCGCCCGCGCGCCTGGTGGTCGCCGCCCTGCTCGCCCTCGCCTGCGGGACGGTCGTCCTGCGCCTGACCGAGCAGGCCGAGGCGGCCACCGCCCGGTACGGCGCCACGGCCACGGCGTGGGTCGCCCGCACCGACCTCACCCCCGGCGACCGCATCGGTGACGACGACGTCGCCCTCGAGCCGCGGCCCGCGGCGTTCGTCCCCGCCGGTGCCGTCGAGGACGATCCCACCGGACGGCGCGTCGTCGACGCCGTGGGCGAGGGCGAGGTGCTGGGCGAGCACCGGCTCGCCGGCGGCGACCGGCGTGGTGTCGCCGCCCTCGTCCCCGACGGGTGGCGGGCCCTCGCGATCCCCGCCGTGGACGCGGCCCTGCCGGTCGAGGTCGGCCAGCGCGTCGACGTCCTCGCTGCCGCCGACACCGGCGACCGAGGCCCCGCCGGCACGGTCGTGGCCGAGGACGGCATCGTCGTGCACGTGGCCGACGACGCCACGGTGACCGTCGCCGTCGCCGGGGAGGACGCCGTCCGGCTCGTGGCCGCCCTCGCCGGCGGGTACGTCTCGCTCGCCCTCGTCGGCTGATCTACGAGCCGAAGCCGCCGGCGGCGAGGGCGACCACCGCCGCGCCGACCACGAACCGGTAGACCACGAAGGGGCCGAAGGTGCGGGTCTGGACGAAGCGGATCGTGCCCCAGACGGCGGCGAACCCGGTGGCCGCGCTCGTGGCCATGCCCACGGCGAAGGGGGCGATGAAGTCGGACGGGATGCCGCCCTCCCCGAGCACGTCGAGCAGCTTGTACACGCCGGCGCCGGCGATGATCGGCAGGCTCATCAGGAACGACAGCCGGGCCGCCGAGGCCCGGTCGAAGCCGAGCCACCGGCTCACGGTGATCGTGACGCCCGACCGCGACACGCCGGGCTGGAGGGCGGCCGCCTGCCCGATGCCCATCAGCAGCGCGTCGCGGAAGCGGAAGTCCTCGCCGTCGCGGGTGCCGCCGAGGCGGTCGGCGACCAGCAGCAGGACGCCGCCCACCACGAGCATCACGCCGATCAGCCAGAACTCGTCGTCGAGGGTCTCGATCGCGTCGTCGAGCAGGAACCCGGTGATGGCCGCCGGGACGGCCGAGACCACCAGCAGCCAGGCGATGCGGCCGTCCTGCGCGCCCTCGCCGGTGCGGTTGGCCGGCACGAGGTAGCGGAACCCCTGGACGAGGTACGTCACGATGTCCCGCCAGAAGTACGCCATCGCACCGGCCAGCGTGCCGATGTGCAGGGCGACGTCGAAGGCCTTGGCGAGCGAGTCGTCGCCGGCGAAGTCGTTCCAGTCGAACAGCCACGGGACGATCGCCAGGTGGCCCGACGACGAGATCGGGAGGAACTCGGTCAGGCCCTGGACGATCCCGAGGACGATGGCGTGGATGATGGGCATGGGGAGGACTCCGTTCTGGGATGCCGATTCCCCCGCATGCGCGGGGATCGGTACGCCAGAACGGCGAGCAACGGTCTAGCGGCCGGAGAGGGAGACGCCCGGGATCAGCAGGGTCACCCCGCCGGTGCCGCCGGGCTGCCACTCGACGTCGGCGCCGACGTGGGACACGTCGAGCAGCAGCCGTTGCAGCGTGCTGGCGAGCGTCGCCTCCTTGATCGGCTCGGCGCGCTCGCCGCCCCGGACGCGCAGACCCTCGACCGACACCGAGAAGTCGCCCGAGATCGGGTTGACGCCGGAGTGGATGCCGCCGAGCGCCGAGGCGAGGACCCCGTCGTCGACGCCGGCGAGGAGCGAGTCGAGGTCGCCCGAGCCGGGCTCGACGGTGAGGGCGCGCGCCGAGATCCCCGGACGCGTGCTGTAGCCGCGAGCCGCCGAGGCCGTGGAGGCGGTGCCGGCCCGACGAGCCGAGTGGGTGTTGTGCAGGAAGCCCTGGAGCACGCCGCCCTGCAGCAGCGGGACCCGGCGGGTGGCGAGGCCCTCGTCGTCATAGGGCTCGGCGCCGAGCGATTCGGCATTGGTCGGGTCGTCGACGATGGTGAGCAGCGGGCTGCCCACCTGCTCGCCGATCCGGCCGGCGAAGGGGCTGCGCCCCTTGGCCACGGCCTCGCCGCCGAGCATCCCCGACACGATGCCCAGGAGCGTGGCGGTGAGGCGGGGCTCGAGGATGAGGGTCACCTCGGCCGACTCGGGCTTCGTCGAGCCGATCTTCTCGAGGAGGCGGGTGACGGCGTCGTCGGCGGCCTCCTCCAGGGAGACCTCGTCGATCGCCCGCCCCACCGAGATGCCGCCGGCGATCACGGAGGCGTCGCCGTCGTCGGCGAGGGCCGAGACGGACACGTAGGCGATGGTGGAGCGCCCGCCCACCGAGATGCCCGTGGACGTGGCGACGGCGAACGCGCCCTCGGCGTCGGTGTAGCTGGCGGCGCGCACGCCCTTCACGCGGGGGTCGGCGTCGCGCACCATCCGCTCGAGGTCGATGGCCATGCGCACCTTGTCCTCGACCGGCGTGGCGAGCACGGCCTCGCGGTGCACGTCGAGCGCCGTGGCGGGCACCCCGTCGGGCTCGGCCAGGCCGGCCCACTCGTCGGGCTCGGCGAAGGGCAGGTTGTCGCGCGCCTCGGCGAGCGCCTCGGCGACGATGTCGTCGTCCAGGCTGCCGGCGTAGGCGAACCCGGTGCGGCCGTCGCGGATGACGCGCACGCCGATGCCCGCGGAACCGGCCTGGGTGAGCGATTCGATCTCGCCCTCGTAGGCGTCGACCGACGTGTTGGTGCCCCGGCTGACGTAGGCCTCGACCTGCTCGCCCGGCCGGGCCTGGGCGGCGACCCGGTCGGCGATCGCCCGCAGCGCGTCGACGTCGGTGCCCGTGGCGGGTGCGGTCGACGTCACGAGCTGACGCCGCCGATGGTCAGCTGCTTCACCCGCAGCGTGGGGCAGCCGTCGCCGACGGGGACGCCCTGGCCGTCCTTGCCGCACGTGCCCGGTCCGCCGAAGGCGAAGTCGTCGGCGATGACCTCGATGTCGCGCAGGCACTGCGGGCCGTTGCCGATCAGGTTGCCCTCACGGATCGGGTCGGTGATCTCGCCGTCCTCGATGAGGTACGCCTCCTGCATCCCGAACACGAAGTCACCCGAGGCCGTGTTCACCTGGCCGCCCCCGAGCTTGGCGACGTAGACACCGCGGTCGGTGCCGGCGATCACGTCCTCGGGGCGCGTGTCGCCGTTCTCCAGGAACGTGTTGGTCATCCGGACCATCGGCAGGTGCTTGTACGACTGGCGGCGACCGTTGCCGGACGTGGCCCGGCAGTCCTTGCGACTGCGCAGGAAGTCCCACAGGTAGTCGGTGAGCACGCCGTCCTGGATGAGCACGTTGCGCCGGCCCGGCGAGCCCTCGTCGTCGACGGCGAAGGCCCCCCACTCGCCGGCGATCGTGCCGTCGTCCACGAGCGTGACCAGGGGGCTGGCCACCAGCTCGCCCACCTTGCCGGCGTACACCGAGGCGCCCTTGTCGACGAGGTCCTTCTCGAGGCCGTGGCCGCAGGCCTCGTGGAACAGCACCCCGCCCGAGCCGGCGCCGATCACCACGGGCAGCTGGCCCGACGGCGCCGGGCGGGCCCGCAGCTTGGTGATGGCCATCTCGGCCGCCTCGACGGCGAACGCCTCGACGTCGATCTGGTCGAACAGCTCCCAGCCCATCGTGTGGCCGGCGCTCTTGCGACCGGTCTGCATGCCGGTGTCGCCGCTGGCCACGGCGGCGACGGAGAACAGCGTGCGCACCTGGTCGTCGGCGGTGAGCAGCCCGTCGCTGTTCGCCACGAGGATGCGCCGGCGGGAGCCGCCGACGCTCGCGGTGACCTGGGTGATCTCCCGCCCGAGCGCGCGGGCGGCCTCGTCGGCCCGTCGCAGCACGGCGACGCGGTCGGCCTTCGGGACGTCGTCGGGCAGGACCGCGACGGAGCTCGGGTTGGGGACGTCCGTGCGGGTGAGCGCCACCGAGCGCACCCCGCCGCCCCCCTGACGGGCGGCGGCCGACGCCGCCTCGGCCGCCTGGAGCAGGCCGGCCTCGGTGAGGTCGGCCGTGTGGGCGAACCCGGTGGTGTCGCCGACCACGACCCGGATGCCGGCTCCACGGTCACGGCCGGAGCTCAGCTGCTCGACCCGACCGTCGTCGAGGACGCCGTTGCTGCTCGACTTGTCCTCCGCGAACACCTCGGCGAACTCCCCGCCGGTGCGCAGGGCTCGCTGCAGCACGCGCTCGAGCGTCGGTTCCTCGATCACATCGTCCTCCGGAGGGTCGTCGGGCGCGGGTCGCAGCCGATGTGAACCCGCGCGACCCGGACGACGTAGCGTACCGACGTGTCCCTGCAGACCGGCCTCAGCGCCACGGTGGAGATCGTCGTGAGCGACGACGACACGGCCATCGCTCTCGGATCGGGCTCGGTCCCGGTGCTGGCCACCCCCCGCCTCGTGGCGCTCTGCGAGCAGGCCGCCGTGGCCGCGGTCGAGGGGGAGATCCCCACCGGCTCCACCACCGTCGGCATGCGGGTGCAGTTCGACCACCTGATGCCCACCGGGGTCGGCATGCCGATCACCGCCGAGGCCACCCTCGAGAAGGTCTCGGGGCGGCGCCTGACGTTCACCGTGTCGGCCTCCGACCACCGCGGTCTCGTGGCCGCGGGCAAGGTCACCCGCGTGGTGGTCGACGTCGAGCGCTTCCTCGAGAAGGCGGGCTGACCAGCCCTCAGCGCTCGGCGAGGAAGGCGAGCAGCGCGGCGCGCCAGGCCTCGGGGTGCTCGAGCTGGGGCGAGTGGCCGGCGTCGGGCACCACCACGAGCTCGGCGTTCGGCATGGCCTCGGCCATCGAGCGCGACGGTCCGAGGAACGGCGCGTCCTGCTCACCGACGATGACCAGGGCGGGGAGGTCGAGGGCGGCCAGCCGGTCGAGGCGGTCGACCTGGTCGAGCAGCTGGCCGAGCATGGCGGCGTACATGGAGGGCGAGCAGCCGAGGAACTTGCGGTCGCCCTCCTCGCGGTAGCCGGGACGCTCCTCGAGGAGCCGCAGGTGCGCAGGCGTCGTCAGCGGGCCCTCGTCGCCCATGGCGTCGAGCACCTCCTTCACGGCCGCCATGCCGCCGTCGCGGACGATCTGCTGGCCGAGGGCGGCGAGCTCGCGGTCGAGGTCGAGGGGACCGTGCGTGGTGTCCATCAGGACCAGCCCGTCGAGGGCGTGGGGACGGTCGAGGGCGGCCACCTGGGCGATCATCCCGCCCATCGAGTGGCCCAGCAGCACCAGCCGCTCCCAGCCGAGCGCGTCGACCAGGCGCCACACGTCCGTGGCGAAGTGGTCGAGGGAGTAGTGGCCCTCCTCGAGCGGGTGGGCGCTGTCGCCGTGCCCGCGCAGGTCGGGCGCGACCACCCACCACCCGGCCTCGGCGAGCGCATCGAGGTGGTCGGCGAAGTCGCCGCGCCCCCCGGTGAACCCGTGGACGACCAGGAGCGGTCGCTCGCCGGCGCCGGCCTCGTCGACCGCCACGGTCATGCCCTCGCCGACGTCGATCACGCGTGCCGCCATCGCTCCATGGTGGCCGACCGCCGGATCAGCAGTCGGCCATGGCTCGCAGCGCCGCGCAGATCCGCAGCCGACCGCCGGGGCCGAGCGCGCCGAGGCGCGTGGTCAGGACGGCCTTCGGGACGGACACGAGGTTGTCGAACGTGGCGACGCTCTCCCGGTCGATGCCCTCCTCGGACCCCACCGGGATGCAGGTCGGGATGTCCCGCGTGGTGGTGGTGACCGGGGCGACCACGACGTTGTTCAGCACCGGGATCGCCTCGTTGCGGGAGACCACGAGCACGGGTCGCCGCTTCTGGTTCGGCGTCTCCATGAGCCAGAGCTCGGCCTGGGCTACCACGGCTCGGCTTCGGTGAGTGCGATCGCGCTCGCGAGTGCGAGGTCGTCGTCGTCGTCGGTCTGCGGGCGCTCCCGGTACGAACGGGCGATGACGGCGCCGACCTCCGCTCGCCGCACGACGTCGGCGAGGTGGTGCACGCTGCGCCGGATCACGGCGGACCGGTTCTCGGCGACGCCCCGGGCCACCAGCTCGTCGATCAGCGCCAGTTCCTCGTCGCTGAAGCGGGTGGGAACCGGTGTGGTCATACGGAACAGCATACGGTTCGTAGAACGCACGTCAGCGGGGCGCCAGGTGCGGGAGCAGGTCCGGGAGGTCGGTGAGCTCGACGGCATCATCGGGGAGGTCGATGCGCGTGCTCGCCGGCAGCGACCGGCGCCGCAGCCGGGCCGGCTCGTCGAGCCCCGCCAGCGTGACGAGGTCCTCGTCCTCGCCCACCCGCTCGACGGCGACGACCTCGTACCCCGCCACGCGGGTGCCGACCTCGAGCTCGCCCGGGCCGGGAAGCGGCACCCGGGCATCGGCCACGACGTCGGGCAGCGGCTCGCCCGCCGCCTCGACCTGCGCCACATCGACGTGGATCCACTCGATGCCACCCACGGCCTCGCGGGCTGCGGGCACGATCCACCACCAGTGCTCGCGGGGCGTGACGACGTGCTGGTCGATGCGCCCGTCGGCGGTGTCGATGGCGACGAGGCGACGCTCGCCCGCCTCCACCGACCGGACCACGACCTCGAGGAGCGTGCCGTCTCCGGCCGTCCCCACCGGTATCGACAGGGTGGTCTCGATGGCGCCGTCGGCCGCCGCAGCGCGCGCTGCTGCACGAGGCGGGTCGACCTCGGGCGCCGGCGCCGCCGCGGCCGGCGGGTCGTCCGGCGCGCACGCGCCGAGCAGCAGGGCGGCCACGGCGAGGGCGGCGACGGGATGGGCGGTTCGGGGCACGGGGCACCTCCGGGTCTCCCGGCGACGGACCGGGACCTCGGGTGGCGTGGGTCGACCACCGAACCGGGAGGCAACCTAGCGCCACGTATCCTCCTGTCGTGCGGGATCCGGGCACCACGGCGCAGGAGGAGGCGGCGACGGCCGCGCCGTCCGACGCGCAGGTCGCGGCGAGGCGCCTGCGCTGGTGGCGCGAGCTGCTCTACATCGGCGCCTTCTACCTCCTGTACTCCTTCGTCCGGAACCTGTTCGGATCGCAGGGCACCGGCGACGACATCGACGCCTCGGTCGCCTACGAGCACGCCCGGCAGATGATCGACGTCGAGCGCACGCTGGGCCTCTACTTCGAAGCCGACCTGCAGCGCTGGTACCTCGACCTGCCGGCGATGGGGCTCATCCGGGTCTGGAACATCTTCTACGGGACGGCCCACTTCGTGGTCACCGCGTTCGCCCTGCTCTGGCTGTTCCGCACCGACAAGGCGCGGTACCCGCGGTGGCGCAACACCCTCGCCGCCACCACCGGCGTGGCCTTGATCGGGTTCGCCGCCTACTCGCTGATGCCGCCCCGCCTGCTCGACTCCCCCGGTCCCTACGGCGCCTGCCGGCTCTACGACCCAGCCGCCGCCGCCGAGGCCCCGCCGGGCGCCGACCAGCACGAGGGCTGCGACCGCTACGGCTACGTCGACACCATCGTCGTGCACGGCGGCTGGATCTCCTACGACGACGACAAGGCCGCCGGCCTCACCAACCAGTACGCGGCCATGCCGTCGATGCACATCGGGTGGTCGGTGTGGTCGGCGCTCGTCCTCGCGCCGATGGCCCGGCGGCGTTGGACCCGTGCCCTGGCCTGGAGCTACCCGGTGCTGACGCTCTTCGCGATCGTCGTCACCGCGAACCACTACTGGATCGACGCGATCGGCGGGCTCGCCGCGCTCGGCATCGGCGCGTCGATCGCCCGGTGGCTGACGGCCCGGTTCCAGGCCCGCCAGGCGGCCGAGCTCAGCCCCGCCAGCTGACCGGCGGGCCGTGGTAGCCGGTGGTGGCGAGGAGCTCCTCGTCCGGTCCGGCGCCCCGACCCGGCCACGAGGTCATCCGCACGTCGGCGACGTCGCCGGCCGGCTCCATCCGCAGCCAGTGCAGCGGCGCGTCCGGCGTCGCCCGGGCGCCGGCCTCCTGGATCGCCGCCCGCATCCGCAGGAACGTGGGGCGAGGCAGGTACTGCAGCACGATCGAGTGGTGGACGACCGTGGCGAGGCCCGGGGTCGGCTCGGCCAGCTGCGACTCCACCCACTCCGCGGCGTCGGCCTCGTCGACCACGGCCGGCACCCGGCGGGCGACCTCGATGGCGAGGTCGAGGCGGCGGAGGCGGTCCAGCTGGTCGGGCCACAGGAAGCTGCGGAGCCGGATGGCGCCGGCGTCCGTCGCCGGGTCGATGGGCGCCCGGTCGCAGCCCCGCCGGACCGCCACCGACAGCGCCGGCGCCAGGTCCGGTGGCGGGCCGGTCCAGGGGTCCGTGAACACGAGGCCGTCCTGAGGACCCCACCGGACCGCGCCGTCGGAGGTGCGGTAGCCGTAGCGGTCCCAGCGCAGCAGCAGGCCGGCGCTGGCACCCACCTCGAGCTGGCGCAGCGGGAGCCCCCACTGCCGGGCCACGGCGTGGAAGCCGCCGAACAGCGAGGCCGCCCGCCCGACCTCGTTCGTCTGGACCCCGAGGTGCATCGACGCCGCGATCGCGTCGTGGTGCGCCTCGACGGCGGCGAGGAACGCGGGCACGGGGTCGACGCCCTCCTCGGCGGGGTCGGCGCCACCGGCCGACGGGTACCAGCGCGCCAGCTCCGGCGCCTCGCCCGACAGGACGAGCGAGTGGACGGCGGCGAGGAAGCGCAGGGGGATGGCGTCGGCCATGGCGTCGGCGGACCACGGGCCGAGGATCTCCGCGCACCGCCCGCCGGCACGCACGTCGTCGGCCATCGCCTCGAGGATCCGGCCGTACAGCCGCGACCCCGCCTGCTCGCACGCGCGCTGCTGCAGCGCCAGGACCTCCGGCAGCGGGAGGTCCCGCCGGCGCTCGACCACGTCCGGGATCAGACCCGGCGGACCGGGCACACGGCCACGGACCCGTCGAGGCCCTTGAACCGCCGGCGGCGCGCCCGCCCGAACACCACGCCGGCCGGCATCCCGCCGAGCGCGGCCCGCACGTCGGTGGTGGCGAGGATCTC
>DASUEE010000315.1:0-2138 GCA_036275235.1 Acidimicrobiales bacterium
GCCGTCGTCGTCGAGCCGGGCGACCACCCGCTCGCCGTCGTACACCGGTCGCAGGAGGCGGACCTCCATCGCACCCTGCTCGAGGAACGTCTGCCCCCAGCGGTCGGTGCAGGGTCGAGCCAGGTACGCCCACACGTCGACGCCCGGCACCAGTCCGCCCCGGAACCCGAAGGTCGCGGCGACGGTGTCGTCGTGCATCCGGTTGGTCGACCCGGTGGCGGTGTTGAACGCCTGGACCTCGTGCTCCCACGGCATCGGGCCGACCGTAGCGAGGTGCGCCGTCAGCGGGCCCGGGGCATGGACACGGGCAGGGCGGGCACGTCGCCCGACGCCGGGGCGAGCAGGCCGAGCGTGCTGCGCAAGGCCCGGCCGAGCACGTCGAGGCGGTCGGCCTCCAGGCGGTACAGGACGAAGTAGCCGTCGCGCCGTCCGCTGACGATGCCGGCGGCCTCGAGGATCTTGAGGTGCCGGGACACGGCCGAGTCGGACAGGCTCAGCAGCTGCGCCAGCTCCTTCGTGGAGCGAGGTTCCTCGGCCACGATCCGGGCGATCTGCAGGCGGGTCTCGTCGCCGAGGGCGCTGAAGCCGGACACCACCTCGCGGTCGCTGGCGTGGGGCACCTCGGGCGTGCGCAGGTCGCGGAGCGGGAAGTAGATCGCCGCGGGCCACGGGTCGGTGAGGTCGATGAGCACGCACGGCCAGCCGTACACGGTGGGCACGAAGAGCAGCCCGCCGCGCTCGGCGACGTCGCAGCTCCCCTCCCAGTCCTTCTCGACCACGATGGCGTTGCGCTCGGGGTGCCAGCGACCCTCGGGCAGCAGCTCGGCCACCAGGCCGCCGAGCCCGGAGGTCACGAGGGCGCGGGCGCCGGCGGTGGCGTCGGCCTCGATGCGGGGCACGATGCGCGCCCACTCCTCGACGAAGGCCTGCTCCCAGTACTGCTCGAGCAGCCGGGCGTAGCGCTCGCGGAGGGCGGCCGGATCGTCGAAGGCGTCCTGGGCCAGCGTCCGCAGGTGGTCGTCGGGGGCGCCTCGGAGCACGTCGTCGCGGTAGCCCGTGTCGTGGACGATCGAGGCCTCGACCTCGTCGAGCAGGGTGCACGCCAGCCCGCCGTAGGCGAAGCTCAGCTCGAAGGCCACCAGGTCGTCCGGCAGCGCCCGCAGTGCCGCGACCTCGTCGTCGAACGCCGTGCTGTCGCCCTGCAGGCCGACCTCGAAGATGCCCGGGATGAACGTGCCGTTGAACGGCCGGAACAGCGTCCGCAGCTCGGTCTGCAGGTGGTCGGGCAGCTCCCGGCACCGCCGAACCCAGGGGAGGTGCAGCGGCGTGCGCTTCGGCTCGACGACGGCCCGCAGGGACAGGGCTGCCTCGAACAGCGGCGACCAGGCGAAACCCACGAGGTCGACGGGCCGGTCCGACGGGAAGGTGAAGGTCGCTGCCATCCAATCCTGATTTCCGTTGATCAGTTGATCCCGTGACCGTACCGCAGGATGATCGTGGTCGGAAGGAGGAGATCCCATGCATCCCTACATCCACGAGATGACCGTGCCCCGCCTGCTCGAGGAGCGCCGCCGCCAGGCGCCGCCGCGACGGACCCGCTCGCCGCTGCCTCGCCGTGCCGGTGCCGGGCTCGTCGCAGTGGGTGCCGCCCTGGTGACGGCCGGCCGGAGGCTCCAGGACACCGCCTCGGCCGGAGAACCCGGGTGCGCCGCCTGCTAGCTCAGCCGGGGTCGCGGCGGCGCACGACGCGCCCGCCCCGCTCGGCGGCGGCCCTCATGGCGCGCTGAGCCACCCGGGACCCGACGGCCACGCCGGCCTTCGTCTTCTCGAGGGCGCTCGCCGCCCAGGCGAACTCGGAGCCGAGGATGGCGAAGCCGAGGATCAGCAGGGGCAGCGTGAACGGGCCGGGCAGCACGATGAGCGCCAGCCCGAGCACGACGACCGTGGCGCCGAGCAGCAGCACGATCGTCTGGCGCAGGCGCGTCGGCGCCTTCTTCCACAGCCGTCCCAGCGCCTCGAGGCGATCGCGCACGAGCCCATCGTGCCAGCCTCGCGGCGAGACCGCACCGCGGGTCGCCGGCGGTTCCCTGATGACCCGGAACGTCCCGTCTCGTACCATCGCGGCGTGGGGGCGCGGG
>DASUEE010000316.1:0-8618 GCA_036275235.1 Acidimicrobiales bacterium
TCTCGGTGGGCATGTGCCCGGTCTCCTCCAGCAGCGGGAGGTAGACGAAGGAGGCGGTGTCGCACTGGGCGCCCGGGTAGCGGTTCCAGTACCAGGTGCCGCCGAAGTCGCCGGCCTTGTCGAGGATGCGCACGTCGCCCACGCCGGCCTCCGCCAGGCGAGCGCCGGTGACGAGCCCGGCGAAGCCGCCGCCCACGAAGGTGAAGGTGACGTGGTCGGTCACCGGCTCCCGCGGTTGCACGGGCAGGTACGGGTCGCGCACCAGCCCGCCGGCGAGCCGGCGGTACTGCGCGCTGCCCTCCCGGCGGAGGCGCTTGTCGCGCTCGGCCCGGTAGCGGCGACGCAGCGCCTCCTTGTCGACGGTGGGCGGTGTCTCGGTCGTGGTCATCGGTGCGGCTCTACAGGTTCATGGACAGCTGGGGGTTCCGCCCGTGCAGGATGGCCTCGGCCCGGGTCTGGACCGCCGGCATCATGTCCGGGTGGGTGAAGACGTAGAAGGTGTCGTCGCGCACCGCGTCGGCCACGAGCGAGGCCACCTCCGCCGGGGCCATGCCCGCGGCGAGCACCTGGCGGAGCATGTCCGCCGGCGGGCCCGCCGACACAGCACCGTCCGCCGCGGCACCGCGGGGCCGGTTCCGCTCCGAGGCGTGGATGTTCGTGTTCACCCAGCCCGGGCACAGCACCGACACGCCAACCGGTGCGCCGGTCATCGACAGCTCGTGGAACAGCGCCTCGCTGATGGCGACGACGGCGAACTTCGACGCGCCGTAGGGCGCCATGAACGGGGCCGAGACGTGCCCCGCCAGCGACGCCGTGTTCACGACGTGGCAGGGATCGCCGTGGGCGAGCATGCCGGGCAGGAAGGCGCGCAGGCCGTGGACCACGCCCCACAGGTTGACTCCGAGGACCCACTCCCAGTCCTGCGTGGTGAGCTCCCAGGTGAGGCCGCCGGCCCCGACGCCGGCGTTGTTGCACAGGAGGTGGACGGGCCCGTAGGTGTCCACCGCCTCGGCGGCCAGCGCGTCGACGGAGTCGCCGTCGGAGACGTCGGTGACGACCGGGTGCACCTGGGCGCCTCGCTCCCGCAACCGGTCCGCCGCCAGCGCGAGCGCCGGCGCCTCGACGTCGGCCATCACGACCCGGGCCCCGTCGGTGGCGAAGCGCTCCGCCAGCGCGAAGCCGATGCCGCTGGCGGCGCCGGTGACGACAGCCGTTCGACCGGCCAGGTCGGGCAGGCTCACGCGCCCGTCCCGGACCCCTCGAGGTGGTGGAACTCGGCCAGCAGGTCGGCGCCGTTCGGGCGGGACGACAGGGCGAGCTCCAGCTCGGCCACGGTGGCGGCCCGGTTCTGGTCCTCGAGCAGGCCGAGCGACTCCTCCAGCGATGCGTCCCACATCGGCCCGATGACGTCGGTGCCGGGGTACTTGCGACCGGACTCGCCGATGAAGGTGCGGTCGCGCATCTCGGTGAGCGCGGTGCGCAGGTACTCGACGTGCGGGGTCTCGTCGGCCCGGATGTAGGACACGATGCGGGCGGCCTCGCCCTCGCCGGCGACGAGCTCGGTGTCGGAGAGCAGCTCCTCGGCCCAGGCGAAGGTGTGGAACGCCTTGATCTCCACGAACAGCACCCGCAGCATCGTGGAGATCAGCAGCTCCAGGCCCACGTCGAGGTCCTCGAAGGCGCGCTTGCCCAGGAACCGCTGCCGGGCGCCGTCGGGGTCGGGTTCGGCCCCGAACGCGATGCCCATGCGCTGCATCATCAGCGCGGTCTCGTCGTGGGTGACGGGGTTCTCGAACGCGATGTCGCGGGTGGCGTACCACATGCGGTCGTGACCGGCTTCGTCGCCGAAGCCGGCCTCGTCGCGGGCGTGGGCCTCCACCAGGCCCTTCGCCAGGTGGTCGAGGGCCGTGCCCCGGATGTCGTCGTCGAAGAACTTCTGCATGTCCGGCGGGGCCAGGAAGCGGATCATGGCGCCGAAGCCCTCGACCGTGCCGATGCGCGTGAGCGTGGCGATGATCGGCTCGCGCACGCCGTTGCGGAGCAGGAACCGTGCCTGCTCGACGCTCGGGTAGCCGGGCGGCCAGGTCTCCACCGGGGCGTGCAGGATCTCGGTGCCGAACGTCTTGCGATGCTCGTCCTGCCAGGCGGCGATGGCCGGGCCGCGCACCGCGGTCCGCGGCGACACGTACGTGCCGTCAGCGAGGAAGCCGCCGTGGCAACGGACGCCGCCGGCGAGCAACGGCTCCTCGACGGGATGGGTCGCCAACAGGTCGTCTGCGGCGAACTCGAGCGTGTGGGCCATCACGTCCTCCTCAGCGGCGGCCCCCCTGGCCGCAGGGGGTTCACTGTAGGCGCGCGCCTACAGTGGGGCAAGCGTCAGGACCGCTCAGCCCGCTCGAGGAGGGCGGCCATCGTCGCGAACCAGCGTTCGGGCACGTCGTCACCGGCGCCGGTGGCGGCCTGGATGAAGTCGCGAAGCAGCAGCCACCCGAAGGAGAAGGCGAAGGCCATGGCCATGAGGTCGCCGGCGTCGAGGTCGGTGTCGTCACCGATCGCGTCCCGCAGGGTCTCCACCATGCGGTGCCCGCCGGGCAGATCGGAGCCGAGCACGTCGTCCAGCTCGCCGTCGAGCATGGCTCGGGTGAGCACCATCCAGTACGTGCGGTTGCCCTCGAGGACGTGGAAGGCGTCGAGCGCGCTGGCCACCGTGGCCTGACGGAACGGATCCGTCGCTGCAAGGCGCTGCGCCAGGTGGTCGTGGACGGCGCGGACCAGGCGCTGCTTGGAGCCGAAGTGTCGGTGGATGAGGCCGTGGTTGACGCCGGCGGCGTGGGCGATCTCGCGCAGCGAGGTGGCGGCCGGACCCTTCTCGGCGAACAGGACCGACGCCGCCTCGATGACGGCGTCCTTCACCTCCTGCTCGCCACGGGGGCGTCCCGCTCCGGCCGGCATGGCACCGACCATAGAGCCTGCCCTGCTGCTCGTCAGGGGGCGACGCCGAGGTGGTCGAGGACGCGGCGCCGGGCGCCGGCGTAGTCGGCCTTGCCGTTGGGAGTGCGACCGACGTCCTCGACCACGACGAGGTGCCGGGGCGCCTTGTAGCCGGCGAGGCGGCCCTTCACGTGGGCGATGAGCTCGTCGGGCGTGACCTCGGCGCCCTCGCGGAGGGCGACGACGGCGGCGACGGCCTGGCCGTACTTGGTGTCGGGGACGCCGACGACGGTGGAGTCACGGACTGCGGGATGGGTCTCCAGCGCCTCCTCGACCTCCTCGGGGAAGACCTTCTCCCCGGCGGTGTTGATGCACAGCGATCCGCGGCCGAGCAGCGTGATGGTGCCGTCGTCCTCGACCCGGGCCCAGTCGCCCGGGACCGACACCCGCTGGCCGTCGATGATGCGGAAGGTGGCCGCCGTCTTCTCCGGGTCCTTGTGGTACCCGATCGGGGACGCCCCGGCGACGGCGAGCATCCCGGTCTCCCCCGGACCGAGCACCGTGCCCGTCTCGGGATCGATGACCATGGCGTGGGCCCCGAGCGAGAACGTGGCCGTGGAGGGGTCGGTGCCCGCGCCCGACACCGACGATCCCAGCCCGTGGGCCTCGGTGGAGCCCAGCAGGTCGGCCAGCAACGTCGCCGGCAGGTGCCGGGCCAGTCCCGCCTTGACCTCGGCGCTCCACATCACCCCGGCCGACACCAGCAGCTGCAGGGACGACACGTCCCATCGACCCGGGGCGGCGTCCAGGGCGTCGAGGATGGGGACCGCGAACGCGTCGCCCACGATGGCCATCGTGGTCACGCCCTCGCGCTCGATGGCGTCCAGCAGCGCGGCGGCGTCGAAGTGCCGCTCGGGCAGGGTGACGACCGTGCCGCCCTGCACCAGCATGCTCTTCGCGAACATGTAGCCGGTGGCGTGCATCAGCGGCGACGCCGGGATGCCCACGGCCGCCTGCCCGTCCCCGCCGAGGCGGGCCCGGACCGCGTCCAGGTCGGGCTGGTCCGGGTCGCCGACGGAGTTGAACGACCGGTACATGTCATCGTGTCGCCACATCACGCCCTTGGGCATGCCGGTGGTGCCGCCGGTGTAGATCATGACGATGTCGTCGCCGCTGCGTCCCCACGGTGCGCGGTACGGGCCATCGGCACCGGCGCCGACCACATCCTCGTACGGCTCGGCCCACGGCGGGCACGGTCCGCTGCCGTCGTCCACCCACAGCCACCGGGCCACGCTGGGCACGCTGCCCCGGACCTGGTCGACCGTGTCCGTGAAGGAGCCGTGGAACGCGACGGCCACGGCGTCGGCGTTCTCCCAGAGGTAGGCCAGCTCGTCGGTCCGGTACCGGTAGTTGGTGTTCACCGGGGTGAGCCCGGCCTGGTAGGTGGCGTAGGCCACCTCCAGGTACTCGGGGCTGTTGTACAGGTACTGGGCCACCCGGTCGCCTCGGACCGCGCCGCCGTCGACCAGCGAACGGGCCAGCCGGGCGGCGCGGTCACGCAGGTCGGCCCAGGTGGTGCGCCGGTCCCCGTGGACGAGCGCCACCGCCTCCGGGCGGCACTCGGCCACGACGTCCCAGACGTCGGCGAACTGCCACCCCGTGGCGGCAGGGGCATCTCCGGTCATCGGTCCCCGATCGATCTGTCGCCGCCCCCCGGCGGCGACCGCCGGGTCACCGTAACCGGTGCCACCGGGGATCAGCGGGCGAAGCGGGACCCGAGCCTGGTGCTCAGGCGGATCGCGTTCTGGTAGACGCCGGGCGGCAGCATGGACATGAGCTTGAACAGCTGGGCGTCGGGGCCGATGAATGCCCGCCGCTTGTCGGCCTGGACCGCATCGAGGATGACCTGGGCCGCCTTGTCGGGCGTGGTCATGAACACCCGCTCGCTCATCTCGATGAGCTTGTCTGCGTCCTGGCCCAGCTGCGTCATGGTGCCGGCGTCGAAGCGGCCGTTGCGGGCGATGTTCGTCTTGATCCCGCCGGGGTGGATGGTGGTGCACGAGACGTTTCCGCCGTCGCTGTCCAGCTCGATGCGCAGGGCCTCCGTGAAGCCGCGCACGGCGAACTTGGCCGCGTTGTACGCCGACTGCGACGGGATGCCCATCATGCCGAACACGCTCGAGACGTTGACGATGTGACCTTCCCCGGCGGCCCGCAGGTGGGGCAGGAACGCCTTGGTGCCGTGGACGACTCCCCAGAAGTTGATGCCCATCAGCCACTCCATGTCCTCGTAGGACATGGTCTCCACGTTCGCACCCAGCGCCACACCGGCGTTGTTGACGACCAGGTTGACCTTGCCGTGGTCGGCGGCCACCTTGTCGGCCCACTCCTCCACCGCACGCCGGTCAGCCACATCGACGGACTGGGTGGACACGCGGGTGCCGGAGGCCTGGATCCGTGCCGCGGTCTCCGCCATGCCGGCCTCGTCGATGTCGCACAGCGCCACCTCGCTGCCCCGGCGGGCGAGCTCGGTTGCGACGGCCCGGCCGATCCCGGATCCCGCACCGGTGACAGCGGCGACGCGGCCTTGGAGGTTCTTCATGGTGTTCCCTTCGTTCCTGGCGAGACGATGATACGAAACTATTCGTCCGTCGCACCTCGGCGCACCTCGGCGTCCGGTGGTCGTCCGATCGCTCGTCAGGCCATGGTCAGCCCACCGCTCACCGACAGGGTCTGGCCGGTGATGTACCCCGCCGCTTCCGAGGCGAGGAACGCCACCGCCGGGGCCACGTCGTCCGGTTGCCCGAGCCGGCGCATGGGCACCGACCGGATCATCCCGTCGATGACCCGCCCGGCATCGGTGCTCGCCTCCGTGATCGCGTCCAGCAGCGGCGTGTCGGTGGGGCCAGGGCACACGGCGTTCGCGGTGATGCCGTGGCGGGCGAACTCCCGGGCGATGGTCTTGGTGAAGGCGATGACGCCACCCTTGGCCCCGGAGTACACCGACTCGAGCGAGGAGCCCACCCGACCGGCGTCGGAGGCGATGGTGACGATCCGACCCCATGACCCGGCCACCATGTGGGGCAGCACGGCCCGGGTGACGCGGATCGGGCCGGCCAGGTTGATGTCGAGCACCGTGGCCTGGAACGCCTCGTCGGTGTCGAGGAACGGGCGCAGCTCGTCCCAGCCGGCGCAGCTGATGCAGACCTCCACCGGTCCGAGGGCCTCCACCGTGCCCTCGACGGCCGCGGTCACCGAGGCCGGGTCGGTGACGTCGAGCTCGACGGCGACGCCACCGATCTCGTCCGCCACCGCCCGCGCACGGTCCAGGTCGAGGTCGGCCACGGCGACCCGCTGACCGGCGGCGGCCAGCCGAGCGGAGATCGCGGCACCGATCCCGCCCGCCCCGCCGGTCACCAGGGCCACGCGGCCGCTCATCGGTGACCGCCGCCGCCGTGGTGGCAGTCGGCATGACGGGGACGTGGCATCGAGACGATGTCGTTGCACGGTAGTCCGTCTCGCCGACGGCCTCCGAGAGGCGTGACGGACAGCTGGACATCGGTGCGGTGGCCTGCGCCGGCTCACATCTCCCAGGCCTGGCGGCTCCGGTCGGCTCGCGCCACCCCGAACCAGCGGTCGGGGCGCGACCACGGCTGGCAGGTCCAGCACGGGCGCCCACGACGCGAGGCCCGGCCCGGGGGCGCGATGCTCAGCCGGCGGTGACCGGGATGCTGCGGTAGCCCTGCAGCACCGTGTTGGCGGTGCGGACGGCCGGACCTGCCGGTTGCAGGTCGACGCCGCGCTGGGCGAGGGCCTCGAGCACCACCCGGGTCTCCAGGCGGGCGAGCTGGGCTCCGAGGCAGTAGTGGACGCCGTGGCCCAGGGCGACGTGCTCGGCGCCGGGCCGGCCGATGACGAATCGGTCCGGGTGCTCGAACACCGCCTCGTCGCGGTTGGCGGATGCGAACAGCACGGCCACGTCGGCCCCGGCGGGGATCTCCGTTCCGCCGAGGACGGCGGGTTCCGTGGTCCGCCGGAACAGGCCCTGCACCGGGCCGCAGTAGCGGAGGGCCTCCTCGACCGCAGCGGGGGCGAGCGAGAGGTCGTCGCGCAGCCGACGCCACTCACCGGGGTGGTCCCAGAAGGCGTGTTGGAGGTTGCCCAACAGGTTGGTCGTGGTCTCGTTGCCGGCCACGAGCAACAGGACGCAGAACATCACCACCTCGGTGGTGGAGAGCTGCTCACCGTCGGGGGTGGCCACGGCGATGGCACTGATGAGATCCTCGCCCGGTTCGTGGCGGCGTTCCTGGGCGATGCGCCAGAAGTACTGGAACATCTCGGCCAGGTCGGCACCGACGCGAGCCACGTCGATGTCCGCGGCGAGGCTGCCGACGAGCGCGTCGGACCAGCGTCGGAAGTCCTGCATCTGGGCCGGGGGGATGCCGAGGATCTCCGCGATGAGGGTCACCGGGAGGGGGATGGCGATGTCACGCGTGAAGTCGGCCGTGCCGCCGTCTCGGATGCGGGCGTGGAGGTCGTCGACGAGGTCGGCGGTGAGCCGCCGCGCCATGTCCTCCCACTCGGCGATGCGACGCTTCGTGAAGGGCCGGCTCACGATGCGACGCAAGGCGGTGTGATCGGGCGGGTCGCTGGCGATCATCAGCCGGGCGCCGCCCATCTGGTCGAACCCGAGGACGTTGGCCCGCGCCGACCCGCTCGCCGGGCCGATGGCCCCGGACATGAACTGGCCGTAGCCCTGTTCGGAGGAGAACACCGTGGGCTGGTGGAGCGCCTCGAGCACGTGTGCGTGTCGGGACAGGATCCAGAGGTCGTTGACGTCGTCGTGGACCGGGCCGAGCTCGCGCAGGCGCCGGTAGCCCGCGTAGGGGTCGGACGCGAACTCGGGCGAGAAGAGATCCGGCACGGTCGGCGGGGTCTGGGTCGGCACGAGGCACTCCCTGGCAGGCGGTCTGGCCGAAGCGTAAGGTCGGCGCGCGAGACATGCAACAAACACGATCCGTTGATGCACGCACGGCGGCGGGCGCCGCCCGGGGGAACCGATGAACGCAACCGCCATGGTGCTCGCCGCACCGCATCGTCTCGAGCCGCGCGAGCTCCCCATGCCCGACCTGGGCGAGGACGACGCCCTGCTCCGGGTGGAGGCGTGCGGGCTGTGCGGCACCGACCACGAGCAGTACAGCGGCCAGCTCCACCCCGGCCACGCCTTCGTCCCCGGACACGAGGCGGTCGGCGTGATCGAGCAGATCGGCCCCGTTGCCGCCGAGCGCTGGGGCGTGTCGCAGGGTCAGCGGGTGGCGGTCGAGGTGTTCCAGTCCTGTCGGGAGTGCGGCCCGTGCCTCGCCGGCACCTACCGACGTTGCGAGCGAAACGGCCTGGCGACCATGTACGGCTTCGTGTCGGTCGACACGGGGCCCGGGCTCTGGGGCGGCTACGCCACCCACCAGTACCTTGCGCCCGACTCCATGGTGCTGCCGGTGCCCGACGGGCTCGACCCGGTGGTGGCCACGCTGTTCAACCCCCTCGGCGCGGGCATCCGCTGGGGAGCCACGGTGCCGAGCACCGGGCCGGGCGATCTCGTGGCGGTGCTCGGCTGCGGCGTGCGCGGCCTGTCGGCTGCGGTGGCGGCCAAGGAGGCGGGAGCCGACTTCGTGATGGTCACCGGCGCC
>DASUEE010000317.1:0-2806 GCA_036275235.1 Acidimicrobiales bacterium
CGGCCTGCCCGTGGTGATCCGCCCCGCGTACATCCTCGGCGGCAAGGGCACCGGCATCGCCTCCACCCCCGACGAGTTCCGGCGGATGGCCAAGTTCGGCCTCGAGTCGAGCCCGATCTCCGAGATCCTCATCGAGTCCTCGATCAAGGGATGGAAGGAGTACGAGCTCGAGGTCATGCGCGACCGCGCGGACAACTGCGTGATCATCTGCTCGATCGAGAACCTCGACCCGATGGGCGTCCACACCGGTGACTCGATCACCGTCGCCCCCGCCCAGACCCTGTCCGACATCGAGTACCAGCTGATGCGCGACGCTGCGTTCGCCTGCATCCGGCGGGTCGGTGTGGAGACCGGCGGCTCGAACGTGCAGTTCGCCATCGACCCCTCCAACGGCGAGATGGTCGTCATCGAGATGAACCCGCGGGTGTCCCGCTCGAGCGCGCTGGCATCGAAGGCCACCGGCTTCCCGATCGCCAAGATGGCGGCGAAGCTGGCCGTCGGGTACACGCTCGACGAGATCCCCAACGACATCACCCGCGCCACGCCGGCCAGCTTCGAGCCGGTGATCGACTACGTGGTCACCAAGGTGCCCCGCTGGGCGTTCGAGAAGTTCCCCGGCCAGGGCGACGTGCTCGGCACCTCGATGCAGTCGGTCGGCGAGGCCATGGCCATCGGCCGGACCTTCCCCGAATCGCTGCAGAAGGCGCTGCGCTCGCTCGAGCAGGGCCGCCTCGGGCTCAACTGCGACCCGGCCGAGCGCCAGCTCGACGAGCTCACCGAGGAGGAGCTGCTCGCTCGGGCGAGCGTCGGCACCCCCGACCGCCCGTTCCAGCTCGAGGCATGCCTGCGCCGGGGCATGTCGGTCGACGAGGTCGCCGAGGCCACCAAGGTCGACCCGTGGTTCCTCGACCAGATGCAGCGCATCGTCGACGAGCGCGAGCACCTCGAGTCGGTCGGCTTCGAGGGCGTCACCACGCGCGACCTCCGACGGGCCAAGCGCCTCGGCTTCGGCGACGCGCAGCTCGCCCACCTGTGGGGCATCGAGGAGGCTCGCATCCGCCAGCGCCGGATCGACGACGGCGTCCTGCCCACCTACAAGACCGTCGACACCTGCGCCGCCGAGTTCGAGGCCTCGACGCCGTACCACTACTCGACCTGGGAGGACGACGACGAGGTCGTCGACAGCCCTCGCGAGAAGGTGATCATCCTCGGCTCCGGGCCCAACCGGATCGGCCAGGGCATCGAGTTCGACTACTGCTGCGTGCACGCCAGCTTCGCCCTGCGCGACGCCGGCTACGAGACCGTCATGGTCAACTGCAACCCCGAGACGGTGTCCACCGACTACGACACGTCCGACCGGCTGTACTTCGAGCCGCTCACCACCGAGGACGCGCTGAACGTCGTCGAGCGGGAGCAGGCGTCGGGGAACCTGCTCGGCGTGATCGTCTCCCTCGGAGGGCAGACGCCGCTGAAGCTGGCTGGCGTGCTGCCGGAGGGGCTGGTGCTCGGCACGAGCCCGGCGTCGATCGACCTCGCCGAGGACCGCGACCACTGGAACCGGCTCTGCGCCCGCCTCGAGATCCCCCAGCCGGCCGGCGGCACCGCCGTCGACCTCGCCGGCGCCCAGGCGATCATCGACCGCATCGGGTACCCGGCGCTGCTGCGCCCGAGCTACGTGCTCGGCGGACGGGCGATGGAGATCGTGTACGACGACGACGGCCTGGAGCGAGCCATGCGCGAGCTGGCCGGCTTCGGCTCCCTCGGCCGCGAGGGCGGCCTCTCCGCGGAGCGCCCGGTGCTCGTCGACCGCTTCCTCGAAGAGGCCACCGAGGTCGACGTCGACGCGATCCGCGACCGCACCGGCGAGTGCATCATCGGCGGCGTCATGGAGCACGTCGAGGAGGCCGGTGTGCACTCCGGCGACTCCGCCTGCTCGATCCCGCCGCACTCGCTCTCCGACGAGACCGTCGAGGTCATCGAGGAGTACGCCCGCCGCCTCGCCGAGGCGCTCGACGTCGTCGGCCTGCTCAACGTGCAGTTCGCCGTGCGCAACGGCCAGGTCTTCGTGATCGAGGCCAACCCGCGCGCCAGCCGAACGGTCCCGTTCGTGGCCAAGGCCACCGGCGTCCCGCTGGTGAAGGTCGCGGCGCGGGTCATGGTCGGCGCCACGCTCGCCGAGCTGCGCGAGGAGGGCCTGCTCACCGAGCCGGTCATCCCGAACCGGCGGGGTCAGGGCGTGCACGTCGCGGTGAAGGAGGCGGTGCTCCCCTTCAACCGGTTCCCCGACGCCGACCAGGTGCTCGGGCCCGAGATGCGCTCGACGGGCGAGGTCATGGGCATCGACCGCACGTTCGGGCTGGCGTTCGCCAAGTCGCAGGTGGCGGCGGGGGAGCGGCTGCCCGAGACCGGCACCGTGTTCTTCTCCCTCGCCGATCGCGACAAGCCCCAGGGCGCGCTCGCCGCGCAGGGCTTCGTGGAGCTCGGCTTCCAGATCGCCGCCACCGACGGCACCGCCGACCACTTCGAGTCCGCCGGCATCCCGGTCGCCACCCGCGTGGCCAAGCTGAGCGACGGCTCCTCGGAGGGGGCCACGGCGGTGGACCTGCTCGACGCCGGCAAGATCGACCTCGTCGTCAACTGCCCGCGAGGCCGCGGTCCCCGCGCCGACGGCGACTACATCCGCACCGCGGCGGCCACGAACCGGGTCCCGTTGCTCACCACCGCCTCGGCGGCGGTGGCCGCCGCCGAGGGCATCCGCGACCGTGCGGCGCACGCCCGCGACGTGCGGAGCCTGCAGGACTACCAC
>DASUEE010000318.1:0-2859 GCA_036275235.1 Acidimicrobiales bacterium
GCTGGCTGCGGCCGCGCCCGAGCGCCGCACCCGCGACCAGCTCGCCGAGGCCCGTGGCGTGCCGGCCAAGTACCTGGAGAGCATCCTCGGGTCGCTCCGCCAGGGCGGCCTCGTCCGAAGCCAGCGTGGCCCGGAGGGCGGGTTCACGCTGGCCGCCGACGCCTCGGCGATCAACATCGCGCAGATCGCCCGCGTCGTGGAGGGGCCGCTCACCCTCGTCCAGGGCGAGCGCCCGGAGGCCGTGCACCACACCGGCCAGGAGGCGCTCACCGACCTGTGGGTGGCGGTGCGGGCGGCTCTGCGGATGGTGCTGGAATCCGTGACGCTGGCCGACCTCCTCGCCGGTCAGCTGCCGGCCGGCGTGGCCGAGCTCATCGACGACGAGGACGCCTGGGTGCCCCACTGAGCCCGGGCGGCGAACGCCACTGCCACGAGCAGCCCGGCGACGATCGCCGGGTACACGACGGCGCCGTCGAGCTCGTGGAGCCGCACCAGCGTGCGGGCGTTGGTCAACAGCAGCACGCCGCCCACGCCGATGCCCAGCACGGTGGTGGGGAGCGTCCGCACGAGCCAGGCAGCGAACGGGGCGGCGACCACGCCGCCGGCGAGGAGCGCGATGACCACGGTGGCGTCGATGCCGGCCGATCCGATGCCGAGGAGGAAGCCCGCGCTCGCCGCCACCGACACCACGAACTCGGCGGTGTCGACCGAGCCGATCACGTGCCGGGGTGACAACCGGGTGGCGGTCAGGAGCGTGGGGGTGGCGATCGGCCCCCACCCACCGCCCCCGATGGCGTCGACGACGCCGCCGACGAGGCCGACCCCGGCCCCGCCCGCCCGGCTCAGGTCGCGGCGCCGCATGTTCGCACCGACGCCGAAGGCGAAGCGCAGCAGGACCACGAGCCCGAGACCGAAGAGGATCACCGCCGTCCACGGCGTCATCACCTCCCCATCGATCGAGGAGAGCAGGGTGGCCCCGGCGAATGCGCCGACCGCGCCGGGGAGGGCGATGCGGCGCACGACGCTCCAGTCGACGTTGCCGAGCCGCCAGTGGCTCACGCCGGACACGCAGGTCGTGCCGACCTCGGCGAGGTGGATCGAGGCGGACACCAGGACCGGCGCGTAGCCGGCGGCCACGAGGAACGTCGCCGAAGACGCGCCGTAGGCCATGCCGAGGGACCCGTCGATGGTCTGCGCCACCAGGCCGACGAGGGTGAACGTGAGGAGCCGTCTCATACCCTGTATTTCCTATCGGGTTACAGGTGATTGCGCAAGGGCGGGTCGACGTAGGGTCTCGGGGTGATCGTGGGGACGCCGACCGAGGTCAAGAACGCGGAGCGCCGGGTCGGCCTCAGCCCGGCGAGCGTGCGGGAGCTGGTCGCCCACGGGCACGACGTGCTGGTCGAGCAGGGCGCCGGCGCGGGCATCGGCGCCACCGACGACGACTACGCCGCGGCGGGGGCGACCCTCGTGCCCGCCGCCGCCGAGGTGTGGGCGCGCGCCGAGCTCGTCGTGAAGGTGAAGGAGCCCCAGGCCGGCGAGCGAGCGCAGCTGCGGCCGGGCCAGGTGCTCTTCACCTACCTCCACCTCGCCCCCGACCCCGACCAGACCCGCGACCTCGTGGCCTCGGGCGCCACCTGCATCGCCTACGAGACCGTCACCGACGCCGTCGGACGGCTTCCCCTCCTCGCACCGATGTCGCAGGTCGCGGGGCGCATGTCCGTCCAGGCGGGCGCCCATGCGCTGGAGCGGCCCCAGGGCGGTTCCGGCGTGCTGCTCGGCGGGGTCCCCGGGGTCCAGTCCGGGCGCGTCGTCGTGATCGGCGGTGGCGTCGTGGGCGAGAACGCCATCGAGATGGCCGTGGGTCTCGGCGCCGACGTCACGGTCCTCGACCGCTCGCTCGACGTGCTCGCCCACCTCGAGCAGCGCTTCGGTGCCTCGCTCGCCACCGTGTACTCGACGCGCACCGCCATCGAGGACCTCGTGGTCGGCGCCGACCTCGTCATCGGGGCGGTGCTGGTGAAGGGCGCCCGGGCGCCGAAGCTGGTCACCGAGGACATGGTGCGGGCCATGCGAGCCGGCACGGTGCTCGTCGACGTCGCCATCGACCAGGGCGGCTGCTTCGAGACGTCGCGGCCCACCACGCACGCCGAACCCACCTACGTCGTCCACGACATCGTCCACTACTGCGTGGCGAACATGCCCGGAGCCGTGCCCCGCACGTCGACGCACGCCCTCAACAACGCGACGTTGCCCTTCGTGCTCACCCTCGCCGACCACGGTGCCGCCCGGGCGATGCGCCTCGACCCGCACCTCCGCAACGGGCTGAACGTGGCCGCCGGACTCGTCACCGAACCCCACGTCGCGGAAGCGCTCGGCTACGAGCACCACGACCCCGGCGCGGTGCTCGACCAGCTCTGAGCAGCGTTCCGTCCCGACTGCCAGAACCGTCCGGGCGTTCTGGCAGCCCTGGCGGAACGTTCAGGGGGTGGGGCGGAGCTCGGCTTCGTAGGCGCCGTCGGGCGACCACTGGGCGACGAAGGTGTACCGGTCGCCGCGCACCGCGGTCTCCCGCCACTCGATCGGCTGTCCATCGGCGTCGACCGACCGCCGGGTGATCCGGAACACGGGGTGCTTCGCCGGCATGCGCAGCAGCGCGCGCTCCGCCACGCTCGGCATGTCCGTGCCGATGTGCTCGGTGCCGGCCACCGGCCGGATCCCGCAGCAGCGCTGGAGCTCGTCGTAGAGGGCGGTGTGCGTGAGGTCGACGTCGAGCAGCGGGCGGGCGAGGTCGGCCGGGAGCCAGACGATGTCGTGGGCGAGCGGCTGCCCGTCGGCGTAGCGGAGCCGCTCGAAGCG
>DASUEE010000319.1:0-6546 GCA_036275235.1 Acidimicrobiales bacterium
GGCCTCGTTGACCTCGAACAGGCCGAGGTCGCTGCCACCGGAGATGGTGAGCAGGATGCCGCGAGCGCCCTCGATGGACGCCTCGAGCAGCGGCGAGGAGATCGCGTTGCGGGCCGCCTGCAGGGCGCGGCCCTCGCCGGACGCGTAGCCGATGCCCATGAGCGCGGAGCCGGCGTTGGACATGATCATCTTCACGTCGGCGAAGTCGGTGTTGATCAGGCCGGGGGTGGTGATGAGGTCGGTGATGCCCTGGACGCCCTGGAGGAGGACCTCGTCGGCCATCTTGAACGCGTTCAGCATCGACGTCTTCTCGTTCGAGACGGTGATGAGCCGGTCGTTCGGGATGACGATGAGGGTGTCGACCTTCTCCTTCAGGCGCTGGATGCCCTGCTCGGCCTGGACCGAGCGGCGGCGGCCCTCGAAGGCGAAGGGGCGGGTGACCACGCCGATGGTGAGCGCGCCGAGCGACTTCGCGATCTCGGCCACCACGGCCGCGCCGCCGGTGCCGGTGCCGCCGCCCTCGCCGGCGGTGATGAAGACCATGTCGGCGCCCTTGAGCACCTCCTCGATCTCCTCGCGGTGCTCGTCGGCGGCCTGCTTGCCGACCTCGGGGTCGGAGCCGGCGCCGAGGCCGCGGGTGAGCTCGCGGCCGATGTCGAGCTTCACGTCCGCGTCGGACATGAGGAGGGCCTGGGCGTCGGTGTTGACGGCGATGAACTCGACGCCCTTCAGGCCGGCGTCGATCATGCGGTTGACCGCGTTCACGCCACCGCCGCCGATGCCCACCACCTTGATGACGGCCAGGTAGTTCTGCGGGTTCGCAGCCATGGGACGATGATCCTCCACTTCAGGTCGACCGCTCAGGGCCAGGGTAGGGGGGCTCGGCGGCACGGTGGGTGATCCGGGCGCGCTGGGACCGGTTGCTCGAGCAGCGGTCGAGGTCGACCCACCCTCGACGTGAGGTACGGGTCGAGAGGGTAGCGCTCCGAGCGCTCAACAGGGCTCCCGGGTGAGCACGGGGTGCGTGGGCACCGTGAGGTCGATCCGGGCGAGGCAGGCCCGGTCGACCCGGGCGTACACGGTGCGGAACGCCTCGACCTTGGCGTCGAGGTCGGTGTCGTCGCCGAGCTCCACCACGCCGCCCTCGACCAGCTGCAGGCGCAGGGGCGACAGGAGCACCGCCGTCACCGCGCCGACCGGGTTGCCGCGCAGGCGCCCGGCGAGGTCGATGGCGCTGCGCAGCGCGGGGTCGACCGACCGCCCCGGCGCCGGCGGGGCGTCGCCGACGACCACCTGGACCTGGGGTCCGTCGGCGGCGGTGGGCTCCGCGAGGACCCGGCCCCGGGCGTCGACCAGGACGGCCTCGCCGCCTCCGGAGACCACGGCCACGGGCTCGCGCTCGCGGACCGAGACCACCACGGTGCCGGGGAGGTCGCGGGTGACCTCGGCCTCGGCCACCCACGGCAGGGCCCGGATCCGCTCGGTGGCGCCGTCGAGGTCGGCGAGGAGCAGGGGACGGCCCACGCCGATGCCCGCGACCTCGCGGAGCTGGTCGGGGTCGAGGCGGGCGGCGCCGGTGACCGTGACCTCGTCGACGTCGAGCACGGGGCTGCGCAGCACGACGACGGCGGCCAGCGCGAGGGCGGCCACGGCGACGAGCAGGAGCAGCCGCTTCAGGCGGCGGCGCCCCTCGTCGCGGCGCACGGCGATGCGCCGGGCCCGGAAGCGGGGGTCGACCGGCGGCGCCGCCGGAGCGGTCACCTCGTCGTCGTGCTCGGAGGTCTGCGGGGGTTCGGTGATGGTCACGCGAACACCTCCTCGTCGAAGCCGACCAGGCGGGTCTCGGGGTGGAGGCGGACGCCGGTGGCATCGGCGACGGCGTCGCGGACGGCGACCATCACGGCGAAGACGTCGTCGGCGGAGCCGCCGGCGTCGGCCTGGATGAAGTTCGCGTGCTTGGGCGAGACCTCGGCGGTGCCGATGCGCAGACCCTTGCAGCCGGCCGCGTCGACGAGGCGGCCGGCGCTGTCGCCTTCGGGGTTCGTGAACACCGAGCCGGCGTTCTGGCCTCCGGGCTGGTTGGCGCGACGCCAGCGGACGACCTCGGAGATCGTGTCGGGGCCGGTGCCGGCCTCGTCCGGCGACAGCGCGAGCGTGGCCTCGAGCACCACCTGGTGGGCGCCGACGTTCGAACGCCGGTAGCCGAGCTCGAGGGCGGACGCGGGCACCCGGGAATCCTCCCCCGTGCGGCAGTCGAAGGCGCGGACCCCGACCAGGCTCGCGGCCATGTCGGAGCCGTGGCCACCGGCGTTCATGCGCACGGCACCCCCGATGGACCCCGGGACCCCGACCGCCCACTCGAAGCCGGTGAGGCCGGCCTTCACGCTCTGGCGGGCGACCACCGGCAGGAGGGCCGCACCACCGGCGCGGACCGTCGTGCCCTCCACGTGCACCCCGGCGAAGCGATCTCCGAGGTGCAGCGCGATCCCGGGGAACCCGGCCTCGGCCACGAGAAGGTTCGAGCCGTTGCCGACCACGAGCACCGGCAGGCCGGACGCGGCGACGGCGGCGCCGACGCGGGCCAGCACGTCGTCGTCGACGACCTCGACGAACAGGGCCGCCGACCCGCCCACGCGGTACGTGCAGTACGGGCCGAGCGGGACGTCGCGCCGGGCGGCGTCGCCGAGCTGCTCGGCGGCGACGTCGAGGGCGCTCATCGCTGCTCCAACGCCGCGACGACTCGGTCGGGCACGGTCGTCAGGTCGCCGGCGTTCAGGGTCAGGCACAGGTCGCCCGGCCGGAGCACGTCGAGGAGCCACTCGACGGTGGCGTCGAGGTCGGGCAGGAAGGTGCCGGCGGTGCCCGGGTGGGCACCGAGGACCGCGTCGAGCACGAGGCGCCCGCTGATCCCCTCGATCGGCACCTCGCCGGCCCCGTAGAGCTCGGTCACGCCGAGCACGTCGGCGTCGACGAACGCGTCGGCGAAGGTGTGGGCGAGGTCGCGGGTGCGCGTGTACCGGTGGGGCTGGAACACGCACACCACACGGTCGAAGGGGCCGGTGCGGGCGGCGGCCAGCGCGGCGGCGACCTCGGTGGGCAGGTGGTCGTAGGAGTCGACGAAGGTGACGCCGGCGGCCTCCCCGCGCTGCTCGAAGCGTCGGGCGACGCCGGCGAACCGGCCGATCGCGCCGGCGCCGGCCGCCAGCGGCACGCCGCGGACGAGGCAGGCGGCGAGGGCGCCGGCGGCGTTGCGGGCGTTGTGGAGCCCCGGGGCGGCGGGGACCTCCACGTCGACGACCTCGCCCGCGTGGTGCAGGCGGAAGCGCACGCCGATGCCGGCGGCACCGACGTCGGTGATCCGCAGCTCGGCGCCCGCGTCGGTGCCGTAGGTGAGGACGCTCGCGGCGGCGTCGGCGAGGGCCGCCGACCCGGGGTCGTCGAGGCAGAGGACGGCGGTGCCCTCGAGGGCGCCGACGAAGCGGCGGAAGCCCTCCACCAGGGCCGCTTCCGTGCCCCAGTGCGAGAGGTGGTCGGCCTCGAGGTTGGTGACCACGGCGTCGGTGGCCCCGAGGCGGAGGAAGGTGCCGTCGGACTCGTCGGCCTCGACGACGAAGCCGGGCCCGGTGCGCCAGTCCGCGTTCGCGCCGAGACCCGTGATCCGGGTGCCGGCGAGGTAGCCGGCGCCGTCGCCGACGCCGTCGAGGACGGTGGCGACCATCCCCGTGGTGGTGGACTTCCCGTGCGTGCCCGCCACGGCGAGCACGGAGCGCTCGGCGCAGATCGACGCGAGGGCGTCGCCGCGGTGGAGCACCGGCACGCCGGCCCCCCGTGCGGTGGCGACGTCGGGGTGGCTGTCGGGGGTGGCGGTGGAGGTGATCACGGCATCGACCCCCTCGGCCGACGCCAGGCCGCCGGGACCCACGGCGACCTCGACGGCGAGGTCACGCAGCGGGGGCAGGAACGGGGTCTCCCGCTCGTCGACGCCGCTCACCCGGTGCCCCATCTGGGCGAGCACGGTGGCGACGGCGCTCATCCCCGCACCGCCGAGGTTGGTGACGTGGAGGCGGCGGGGGGTGGCGAGGTCGATCGTCTGCTCGGGCCGCTCAGCGGGCACGGGCGTGCTCCTCGACCAGGTCGGCGACCCGGGCGGCGGCATCGGGCGCGGCGAGGGCGGCGATCCGCTCGGACATGGCCTGCAACCGGTCCGGGTCGGCGAGGAGCGCGTCGACCTCGGCGACGAGGCGGTCGCCGTCGAGCTCGTCGTCGCGGACGACGACCGCGCCGCCGGCGGCGGCGACGCGCTCCGCGTTGGCGACCTGCTGCCCCCCGGTGGTGACGAGGGACGGGATGATCACGGCCGGGCGGGCCGTGGCCGCCAGCTCGAAGAGGGTGCCGGAGCCGCCCCGGCAGACGACCAGGTCGGCGCGGGCCAGCTGGGCGGGCATGTCGTCCTCGTACTCCACGGCCTCGTAGACGAGAGCGCCGGTGTCGGTGGGCCGCTCGAGCGTCGGCCAGTCCCGCCGGCCCACCACGTGGTGGACGGCGAGGTCGTCGCGGTGGCGCCAGCGGGCCGCGGCCTCGACCGTGGCACGGTTGATCGACAGCGCGCCGAGGGAGCCGCCGAAGACGAGCACCTGGCGCCGGCCGTCCGGCCGGGGCTGGTGCGGGCGCTCGAAGAGCTCGGCTCGCACCGGGTTGCCGACCACCTCCGCCCGGGGCAGCGGGGTGTCCGGGAACGAGGTGGCGCAGCGACGGGCGAAGCGGGCGAGGAGCCGGTTGGCGGCGCCGGGCACGGCGTTCTGCTCGTGCACGACGACGGGCACGCGCCAGAGCACGGCGGCGAGCCCGGTGGCGACGCTGGCGTACCCGCCGACCGCGACGACGGCGGCGGGGCGGAACCGGCGGACCACGCCGAGGGCCAGCAGGCCGGCGCGGACGAGGCCGACGACGGCCCCGAGGTTGGCCCGCAGCGCCGCGGGCGAGAGGCTGCGGGCGATGCCGCGACCGGGCAGGAGCGTCTGGTCGAACCCGGCCTCGGGGACGAGGCGGGCCTCGATGCCGCGCTCGGAGCCCACGAGGTGGACGTCGTGTCCGCGGTCGCGCAGGGCGGTGGCGATGGCGAGGGCGGGCAGGACGTGGCCGGCGGTGCCGCCGCCGGTGACGAGGACGCGCATGCCCTCCCCTACCCGCGTGCGGCCGCGCGCGCCTCGTTGCGAGCGCGACGGGCGGCGATCCGGGCCCGCACCGGGTGGTGGGGCTCGTGCCCCTGCAGCGCCACGTTGACCAGCACGCCCGCGGCCAGCATCGTGGCCACGAGCGACGACCCGCCGAAGGACACGAACGGCAGCGGCACGCCCGTGATGGGCAGCAGGCTCAGCACGGCGCCGACGTTGACGAAGCCCTGTGCGGCGAACCAGGTGGTGACGCCCACGGCGAGCATCGCGCCGAAGGGGTCCGACGCCCGCTGCGCGATGCGCAGCCCGAGGCCGATCAGCGCCGCGAAGAGGGCGACGACGCAGAGGCAGCCGATGAGGCCGAGCTCCTCGCCGATGATGGCGAACACGAAGTCGGTGTGGGACTCCGGCAGGAAGCCCCACTTCGCCCGGCTCTCGCCCAGCCCGGTGCCGGACACGCCACCGGAGGCGACGCCGATGAGCGACTGGATGGTCTGGTAGCCGGCGTCGCCGGCGTTCTCCCAGGGGTCGAGGAAGCCGACCACCCGCTCGCGCCGGTAGTCGGCGGACAGGGCGAACACGGTGCCGAGGGACACGGCGGCGCCGCCGAGCACGGCCAGGACCCGCATCGGGATGCCCGCCCACAGGAGCATGCCGCCGACGATCCCGCACAGGATCATCGTCGTGCCGAGGTTCGGCTGGCGCATGAGCAGCACGGCGAACATCCCGAGCACCACGAGGGCGGGGCGCAGCACGACGCCGAGCTCCTGCACGCGGTGGCCGTTGCGGGCGACGAGCGCGGCCACGAACACGATGAGGGCGAACTTGGCCGGCTCTGCCGGCTGGATCTGGAACGCCCCGAAGCCGAGCCAGCGCTGGGCGCCGTTCACGCTGACGCCGACACCGGGGACGAGCACGAGCACGAGGAGCCCGATCGCGCCGAGCACGAGGACGGGCACGCTGCGCGCCCAGCGGTGGTAGTCGGTGCGGGCGCCGAGGAAGAGGGCGCCGGAGGAGATGGCGAGCCACAGGCACTGCCGGATGAAGATCGCGAAGGCCGACCCGGTCTCCTCGATCGCCCAGACCGACGAGGCGGACAGGATCATCACCGAGCCGAGCAGGCTCAGGACGGCGACCACCACCACGAGCGACAGGCCGAGGCGCTGGGGCCCGGAGGCGCCGGCGCGCGCGGGTGCGTCGTCGGCGCCGGAGCGGTCGCCGACGGCGGGGACGAGTCGCAGGCGGGCGGGACGGGCCCGCCGCAGGCCGATGGCGGTCACGATGCCTCCTGGAGTGCGATGACGGCGGCGACGAAGTCGTCGCCGCGGGCTGCGTAGCCGGGGTACCAGTCGAAGGATGCGCAGGCGGGCGA
>DASUEE010000320.1:0-2340 GCA_036275235.1 Acidimicrobiales bacterium
GCGCGGGCTGTCAGCACCCGTGGCTACCGTCGGAGGCGCTTCCCCCATCTGATCGACCGATGGAGGAAGCGTCATGCCCGCGAGCGGACGCCAGATCGTCACCGCGCTGCTCGAATCGCAGCGCGATCTCGTCACCCCAGCGCAGGCCAAGGCGGCCGGAGCCCACAGCACCACCCTTCCGCGCCTCACGAAGGATGGGGTTCTCGAGACCGTGGAACCGGGGGTGTACGGAACGCCCGGCGTGCCGTACACGTGGGAGCGCCGGGTCCTCGCGGCCACGTTCCGGGCGGGCCATCTCGCTCGCGCCTCGCACCTCGGCGCGCTGCGGCTGCTCGAGGTGGAGACGTACGAAGGGGTGCCACCCGAGATCACGATCCCGTCGAAGCGCACGTTCCACCAGGACGGCGTGATCGTCCACCAGAGCCGCGATCTGCGCTACGTCCCGCCGGTGCTGATCGGGGGCATCCCGTGCACACCGCCCCGCCGTCTCGCCGTGGACCTCGGCGCCGTGCTCGGGGAGACCGCCTACACCACGGCCATGCGCGCGCTGCGCCGTGACCACGGCGTGACGTGGAAGCAGATGGCGGCGATCCTCGAGCTGCACTCGAAGCGAGGGCGTGCTGGCTGCGGGGCGCTCCGCCGTCACCTCGAGCGGTACGCCGGGCTCGAGGGAGTCCCCGACTCGACGCTCGAGCAGCTCTTCCTCGACGACCTCCTCGACGCCGGCTTCCCGGTGCCCGTCTGCCAGTACGAGGTCCCCGGCCCCCTCGGGGTGGTGTACCGGATCGACTTCGCCTACCCGTGCATCCTGCTGGCGGTCGAGGTCGACGGACCCCACCACCGCCTCGATCCGGTCCGCGCTCGCGATCGTCGACGCGACGCCTACCTGCGGTCGCTCGGATGGGAGGTGCTGCGCTTCGACGAGGAGGCCGTGAGCTACTCCCCGATGGGGGCTCTCTGGGAGGTGCGCTGCGCCCTCGAAGCCCGGGGCGGGTGGGGGTGAACCGTCGCTGCCAGGGCATGCAACGGAGGCGCTGCCAGTTCCGATGGGGTGGCGCCACGCCAGCGCGTCCGGCTTCCGGGGCTGGGGCAGACTGCGATCCGTGGAGGCCCTCGACCTGCTCGTGCTCGGCTCCGGCGTGGCCGGCCTGTCCGCCGCCGTGCGGGCGGCCGACGTGCACCGCATGCGGGTGGGGGTGCTGACGAAGGGCGAGCTGCACCAGTCGACCACGCGCTGGGCGCAGGGCGGCGTGGCCGCCGTGCTCGGCGGCGACCCCGACTCCACCGACCTGCACCTGGCCGACACGCTCGCCGCCGGCGCGGGCCTCTGCGACCTCGACGCGGTGCGCGTCCTGGTCGACGAGGGACCGGTGCGGGTGAACGAGCTCATCGCCCTCGGCGCGATGTTCGACCGCGACGAGGGCGGCGCGTACCAGCTCGCTCGCGAAGGCGGGCACAGCCACGCCCGGATCCTCCACGCCGGCGGCGCGGCCACCGGCGTCGAGGTCGAGCGGGCGCTGGTGGAGGCGGTCCAGAAGACCGCCGCCGTCCTGCTCGAGCGGACCTTCGCCCTCGACCTCGTGGTGGAGGACGGCCGCTGCGTCGGCGTCACCGCGATGGGCGAGCACGGCGAGGTGGTCGAGGTCCGGGCCCGCAACGTGCTGCTCGCCACCGGCGGCGCCGGGCAGCTCTTCGCCGTCACCACCAACCCTGTGGAGGCCACCGGCGACGGGATGGCCATGGCCCTGCGCGCCGGCGCCGCCCTCGCCGACCTCGAGTTCATCCAGTTCCACCCCACGGCGCTGCACCACGAGGCCATGCCCCGGCCGCTGCTGTCGGAGGCGCTGCGAGGGCACGGCGCCCTGCTCCGCGGCGCCGACGGCGAGCGCTTCGTCGACGAGCTCCAGCCCCGCGACGTCGTCAGCCGGGCCATCACGGCCCAGCTGCAGGTCGACGGATCCGACCACGTCTGGCTCGACGCCACCGTCCTCGAGCGGTTCGACGAGCGCTTCCCCACCATCCGCGCCGCGCTCGACAAGGTCGGCCTCGACCCGGCCACGGACTGGCTCCCCGTGGCACCGGCCGCGCACTACACGTGCGGCGGCGTGGTCGCCGACCTCGACGGCGCGTCGTCGCTTCCCGGGCTGTGGGTCGCCGGCGAGGTGGCCTGCAACGGCGTGCACGGGGCGAACCGGCTGGCGTCGAACTCGCTGCTCGACGGCATGGTGTTCGGCCCCCGCGTGGTGGAGGCCATCGACGGCGGGAAGGACGGCGCCGAGCCCACCGGGGCGATGCGGTGCGTGCTCGAGGCCGCCGGCGGGATCGCCGGTCGGGAGCTCG
>DASUEE010000321.1:0-8706 GCA_036275235.1 Acidimicrobiales bacterium
AAGCCGCTCCTCGTCGACGAGTACGGCACCACCGACGAGATGGTGTGGCACGTGGTCGAGAAGTCGGTCCAGGCCGGCTACGTGAAGACCGGCGACCTCGTGGCGGTCCTCGCCGGTGCGCCGAACGAGAACACCGGGATCACCGACGTCCTGCGCGTCGTGCGGGTCCGGTGAGCCGCAGCGACGCGACCACCCGCTGCTGGCGCCGGGCCGACGGGGACGGACCTCCCGTCGTCCTCGTCCACGGCACGATGGACCGCTCGTCGAGCTTCGGCCGGGTCGCCAAGGCCTTGGAGGGGTTCCGGGTCGTCCGGTACGACCGGCGCGGGTATGCCCACTCGCTCGCCCTCGGCCCGCCCCGCTCCTTCGCGCAGCAGGTCGAGGACCTCCTGGAGGTGATCGACTCCGAGGCGAGCGGACGGCCGGCGCTCGTGTTCGGCCACTCCTACGGCGGCACCGTCGCCCTCGCGGCGGCCGCCGCCGACGCGGGCAGGATCTCCGGCGTCGGCGTCTACGAGTGCCCGCTGCCGTGGCTCGACTGGTGGCCAGGTGACAGCGCCGGAGCGAAGGCCGTCGCCGAGGCGGCCGACCCGGAGGCTGCCGGCGAGCGCTTCATGCGGCGCATGGTGGGGGACCGGCGCTGGGAGCGGCTGCCGCCGAGCACCCGCGAGGCCCGGCGGGCCGAGGGCGCGACCCTCGTCGCCGAGATCGCCCAGCTGCGCCCGCCCCACGACGTGCCCTTCGACCTCGCCGACGTGCGGGTCCCGGTGGTCGCGTCGCACGGCACGGGCGGCGTGTCCCACCACGAGCGGGCGGCCAAGGAGGTCGCCGTGCGCGTGCCCGATGCCGTCCTCGAGGTCGTCGAGGGAGCCGGCCACGGCGTGCACCTGACGCACCCGGCCGCGGTGGCGGCGATGCTGCGCGAGCTGTTCGAGCGGACCCGGGTCAGCTGACCGCGAGGCGGTCGCGGTCGCACGCCGGCAGCTCGACGTCGAAGCCGGCGATCTGGCACTCGCAGGTCTGCGTGCACTCACGGATGTTCGTCCGCTCGACGTAGACGAACAGGGTGAGCAGCAGCAGCGTGCCGAGGAGGATCATCCGCGTCATCGTGCGCACGACCAGGCGCACCACGAGCAGCGCCAGGAGCACGCAGAACAGCGCGAACATGAGCGGGCTGTGATCGCGCACGAACTCCTCGTAGGGAGCCTCGGCGTAGAGCACGGCGACCGTCGTGGGGAGCGGGGCCACGGGCGGAGCGTACGGCAGCGCGCCGCGGCCCGGGTGGAGGGTCGGATGGGCCGGACGGCCCTATCCTGCGGCCATGTCGCAGCCGGTGAACCTGTCCGCGAGCGGTCCTCCCGAGACGGTGCTCGACCCCGAGCCGCAGGTGGCTCTCGACCGCCTCGCCGCCGCAGCGGAGCTCGGGGACCACGAGCGGCGCACGGCGGTCGCGTCGGTCGTGGCCGACTTCCCCCGGTGCCTGCACGCGTGGGCGGCACTCGGCGACGTCGCACGGGACGAGGTCGAGGCCTACGCCGCCTACCGGGTGGGCTACCACCGCGGCCTCGATCGCCTCCGGGCGAACGGCTGGCGGGGCACGGGCTACGTCCGCTGGGCGCATCCGGAGAACACCGGCTTCCTCCGCTCGCTCGACGGGCTGCGGCGGACGGCGGGCGCCATCGGGGAGACCGACGAGGCCCAGCGCTGCGCGCAGTTCCTGGCGCAGCTCGACCCCACGGGCGGCCCGGCCTGACGCGGCCCGCCGCCCGCCGGACGGCTGCCCTGGCAGCCGCGCTCCTCCTCGCCGTCGCCTGCGGCGGGGACGACGACCCGACGGCGGCGAGCACCACCACCTCCGCCCCGACGGCTCCCGGCCCGGCGACCCAGGACCCGGCGGTCGCGCAGCCCGTTCCGAGGGACGACGGTGCGCCGCCCACCACCGCACCCGCCGGCCCGGCCGGGGAGCCCGTGGCCCCGAGGGTCGAGCCGCCTCCCGCCGACGAGCCTCCGACGCCGGAGGCACCGCCGGCGCCGGGCGAGGTGGGTGCTGCGGCGGCCTGGTACCTGCGTCCGGACGGGGCCCCTGCGATCGTCGTCGAGGTGCGCAGCCAGGAGGGCGCCGGGCCCCGCTCCGGTGCCGTCGAGCGCGTGCGCTCCATGCTGGCGGAGCTCACCGGCAAGCCGGTCGACGTCGTCTCGGGCGACGTGCCGGGCGAGCGCACAGACTGGACCGCCGACGACCTGCGGGCCGCCGCCGACGCCGGCACGGCGCCTTCGGCGTCGCAGGGCGTGCTGCGGCTGCTGTTCCTGCGGGGCGGGTTCGTCGAGAACGAGCGGGCGGTGGGCGTCGCGGTCCGCAGCGACGTCGCCGCCGTCTTCGCCGAGCGGGTCGAGGAGGCCGCCGGCGTCTTCGCCGACCCGCGGGCCGTGGAGGACGCCGTCGCGATGCACGAGGTCGGACACCTTCTCGGCCTCGTGGACCTCGTCCTGGCCACCGGGCGGGCCGACCCGGAGCACCCCGGGCACAGCCCGAACCGGGGCTCGGTGATGTACCACGCCGTCGAGTCCACCTTGCTCGGCACCATCTTGTCCGGAGGCCCGCCGAGGGACTTCGACGCCGACGACCTGGCCGACCTCGCCGCCATCCGCGACGCATGACCCTCACGTCGCCCCCGACCCCGGCGTTCGACGGTGCCGTGCTGTGCGGCGGTGCGAGCCGGCGGATGGGACGGGACAAGGCGACGCTGGTCCTCGACGGGCGACCCCTCGCCGTACGGGTGGCCGACGAGCTGGGTGCGGCGGGTGCGCTGCGCGTCGAGGCGGTGGGCGGGGACGCCGAGGCGCTCGTGCGCGCCGGGCTCACGCACCGGCCGGACCGGTGGCCCGGTGACGGACCCCTCGGCGGCATCGTCACCGCGCTGGAGGGACCGGGCGCCGAGATCGTCGTGGTGGCGTCGTGCGACCTCCTCGCCCCCGACCGCGGAGCGCTCCGCCGCGTCGCCGAGGTGCTGGCCGCCACCGGCGCCGACGTGGCGGTGCCGGTGGTCTCCGGCCGGGCCCAGTGGCTCCACGCCGCCTGGCACCGCCGGGTCGCCGGCCTGCTCGCCGACGTGTTCGACGCGGGGGAGCGATCGGTCGCCGGAGCGACCCTCGGGCTGCGCGTCGCCACCGTCGTCGAGCTGCCCGACGGCGCCGTCCGGGACGCCGACCGACCCGAGGACCTCCCCGACTGGCCCACGCCGTCACCGTCCGCTCCTAGGATCGGCGCCGTGCAGGTCCCCGCCATCGACGTCGCCGCCCTCCGACAGCACCTCGACGAGGGCGCCCCCCTGGTCGACGTGCGCGAACCGGACGAGTACGCGGAGGTCCGGGCGCCGGGAGCCCGCCTCGTGCCGCTGGGCGAGGTGCCCGACCGCCTCGGCGAGATCCCCACCGACCAGACCGTGTACGTGATCTGCCGCTCCGGCGGTCGCAGCGCGCGCGCGGTCGAGTACCTGCGGGCGAACGGCGTCGACGCCGTCAACGTCACCGGGGGCACGCTCGCGTGGGTGGAGTCGGGCGCTCCCGTCGAGTCGGGAAGCTGAAGGTGGCCGAGACGGGCGCCACCACCGCCGCCGCCCGCTGGATCGACACCTCCGCCGACGCCGAGGCCCTGGTCTCCGAGCTCGCCGACGAGCCGCGCCTCGCCATCGACACCGAGTTCCACCGCGAGCGCACGTACTGGCCCCAGTGCGCGCTGGTGCAGATCGGCTGGCCCGGGGGACAGGCGCTCGTCGACCCCCTCGCCGTCGATGTCGCCGTCCTGGGCCCGCTCCTCGTCGGGCGCACCGTCGTGATGCACGCTGCCGGGCAGGACCTCGAGGTGTTCCAGCACTCGGTCGGCGCCGTCCCCGACGACCTGTTCGACACCCAGATCGCTGCCTCGTTCCTCGGGATGAGCAGCATCGGGCTCGCCCCCCTGGTCGACAAGCTCCTCGGGGTCCACCTCCCGAAGGCCGACCGGCTGACCGATTGGCTCGCCCGACCCCTGTCGGAGGATGCCCGCACCTACGCCGAGTCCGACGTCGTGCACCTCTTCGAGCTGCACGACCGGATGCGCGCCGACCTCGAGGCGCGCGGGCGCCTCGACTGGGTGCGCAGCGAGTGCCAGGCCCTCGTCGATCGGGCCCTCGCACCCACCGATCCGGCCACGGCCTGGTGGCGGGTGAAGGAGGCCCGTCGCCTGCGCGGCACCGCCGCGGGAGTTGCCCAGGAGCTCGCCGCCTGGCGCGAGGCGCAGGCCGCCGAGTCCGACCGCCCGCTGCGGTCCGTGCTGCCCGACCTCGCCCTCGCGGGGATCGCCCAGCGCCCGCCGTCCACCGTCGAGGACCTCGTCAAGATCCGCGGGCTGCGCGAACGGGGCATCCCGCGCAACCTGCGCGACGACGTCCTGGCCGCGGTCGCCCGCGGGCGGGCGCTCCCCGCCGACCAGGTGCGCTACCCCGAGGCGCGCCCCGTCCCCGCCGAGCTGCGGGCCGCCGTGCCGCTGCTCATGTCCTGGGTCGCCCAGCGGGCCCGGGAGCTGGACCTGGACCCGGCCGTGCTCGCCACCCGGGGCGATCTCGAGGGGTTCCTGCGCGGCGACGACGACAACCGGTTGGGCACCGGATGGCGGGCCGAGGCCCTCGCCGAGGACATCGAGGCCCTGCTCGAGGGCCGTGCCGGGCTGTCCTTCGCCCGTGGAGAGGGGCTGGTGCTCAAGCGCTGGCAGTCGTGACGCCTGACTGCGTGTGCGCTCGACGCCCACCGCTACACTGCACCGTTCTCAAGCCCCCACGAGTCGGGAGCACGCCCGTGAAAAAGGGTCGACATCGTCGTTTCGAAGAAGCGCGGGCGCTGAAGCGCTCGGACAGCGGCATCGACATCTCCGACATCTTCGGGGAGGCGCCGCCGGAGCCCTGCGAGGAGTGCGGCGCCGCGCCTGGCGCCGAGCACGCGTCCTGGTGCCTGGCTGACGCCGACGAGCCGTAGGCCGTTCGCCCACCCCGCCGGCCGCGGCCGGCTCCCCGACCGGGTCAACACGGGAACAACTCACCGCTCGTGCCGCCGGGCGCCCCGGGGGTGCCCACTAGGTTCTGTGCGTGCTCCGACGTGCGCTGGGGGTGGGCCTCCTCTTCGTCGCGGCCTGCGGTGCCGACGCCTCGACCTCGGTCGAGCGCGCCGCCGTGGTGCCGCCCACCACCGAGGCGGTGGCCCCGACCACCACGTCGGCACCCCCTCCGCCGCCCCCGGCCGTCGAACCGGCGGTCGTGACGGAGCAGGCCGCTGCGGTGGCGATCCCGGCCGCGCCCGCGCGACCGCCCGGGCCGTACGCCGCGCCGTGGACGCTGGAGCCGTACCACGGCCTCGGTGCCTGGCTCGACGCCTACGACTGGTCGGTGACCTTCGCCCGCGCACCGGAGCACACGGTCGGGCTCGAGGCCATCGACCACATGGCGAACGAGGGCGTCCAGACCGTCTACATCCAGGCCAGCCGGTGGAACGCGCCGACGGCCGTGCTCGAGCCCGAGCGCCTCCTCGCGCTCATCGACCGGGCGCACGAGCGCGGCATGTCGGTGATCGCCTGGTACCTGCCCACGCTCGTCGACCCCGAGGTCGACCTCCAGCGGATGCTGGAGATCGCCGCCCTGCCCGTCGACGGCTTCGCTGTCGACATCGAGGCCCGCGACGTCGCCGACGTGGCCGAGCGCAACCGCCGGCTGATCGACGTCTCGGCCCGACTCGCCGCCGCCCTCGGAGACCGCCCGCTCGGCGCCATCCCGATGGAGCCGGTGATCATGGAGCAGGTCAACCCGAACTTCTGGCCGGGCTACCCCTGGGCGGAGCTCGCTCCGCACTACGACGTGTGGCTGCCGATGAGCTACTGGACGAACCGGCGCGGCCACTGGCGTGACGCCCGCACCTACACGGCCACGAACATGGTCCTGCTCCGCCAGCGCATCGGCGACCCCGATGCCCTCATCCACACCATCGGCGGCATCGGCGACCGCACCACCGTCGACGACCTCCACGGCATGGTCGCGGCCGCCACCGAGCAGTTCGCGATCGGCGGCAGCATCTACGACTACCGCACCAGCCAGCTGCCGTTCTGGGAGGTCCTGCGCGCCTTCCGGGGCCCGTACGGGCCCTGACCGCTACCTGCTGACGGGACGGCGCAGCGCGGGGTGGGGCACCGGCGTGCCCCCCAGCTCGCGCCGGCGCCCGAGCAGCTCGACGAGGAGCCGGTAGGGCGTCTCGCCCACCATCTCCACGATCTCGTCGCGGAGCACCTCGTACGCGGGCTGGGCGGCCTGGAACGCCAGCGGGTGGTCGGTGCACCACCAGTGGAACTCGGCGCCGCCGTCGCCCCAGTCCCGGCGCTTCCACTCGCGAAGCGTCGACGTCACGTGCCCGTGGTCGTCGGTGGACTCCTCGAGGCGCAGGGGCAGCTGCCAGCAGACGTCGGGCTTCCAGTCGAGCGGTCGCTCGCCGGCCTCGACGGCGGCCTGGTGCAGCGCGCAGCCGGCGCCGCCGGGGTGGTCCGGCCGGTTCAGCATGATGCAGGCGCCCTTGTGCATGCGGGTGACCCACGCGCCCTCGGCGTTGCGCTTCGTCGCCCCGTCCTTGGTGCCCTTGCGGTGGAACTGCCACTGCTCGGGGGTGAGGCGGCTGATGTGGACGAGCGTGGTGGCGTGGTCGTCGTCGTCGACGAAGTGGGCGCCGTAGCTGCAGCACCCCTGCTCCAGCTCGGGTGCCGCCTCGGTGAGCACGCCCGGGCAGCCGCGTCCGTAGACGCAGGTCCACGGGCTGGTCAGGAACGTGACGTCGAACACCCAGGTGCGGTGCTCGTCGGGGTCCTCGAAGGAGACGAGCTCGTGCAGGTCCTCGAGGTCGTCGTGGGGGTCCGCCGGCATGGGACGGACGATCGTACCGGCGGGGTCAGCCCACCCAGCCGTTGATGTGGCGGATGATGCGGTGGACCGCGCTCTGGCGGTACTTGTCGAGGTGCAGCACGACCCGGTCGAGGTCGAGCGCGTCGTTGCTGGACCGCTCGGCAGGGGTCGGGCCGCTGCGCTCGATGCGGCCCTGGACGAGCAGCTCGGCGAACGTGTCGTTCAGCTCCGCCAGCTGCGCGTCGTCGGGGCCCTGCCGCATGCGGATGATGAGGCGGTCGCCGTCCCAGCGGATCGAGTCGTAGTTGCGGTAGAAGCCGACCACCTCCTGGCAGGCGGCGTCGACGTCGTCGGTGATCATGAACAGGTCGAGGTCGCCGGCGCTGATGAGCCCGTTCGCCAGCAGCTCGTCCTCGACGAAGCGCAGCCAGCCGTGCCAGTACGTGCCGCCCGGGGCGTCGAGCAGGACCACCGGCACCGGCACGCCCTTGCCCGTCTGCTGGAGCGTGAACAGCTCGAAGGTCTCGTCCTGGGTGCCGAAGCCGCCCGGCAGGGCCACGAACCCCTTGGACTCCTTCACCAGCATGGGCTTGCGGGTGAAGAAGTACTTCATCGCGACGAGCTTGTCGTCGCCGTCGATGAACTGGTTCGCCGCCTCCTCGAAGGGCAGGCGGATGGTCACGCCGAAGGAGTTCTCCCGTCCGGCACCCTCCATGCCCGCCGCCATGATCCCCGGGCCGGCGCCGGTGACCACCATCCAGCCTCGCTCGGCGAAGTCGGCGGCCAGGCGACGGGTCTGGTGGTACACGGGGTCGTCGGGCTGGGTGCGGGCCGACCCGAACATGGTGACCTTGGCCCGGTCGTCGTAGGGCTGGAACGCACGGAAGGCGGTGCGCATCTCCTTCAGCGCCGACGACGCGATCTTCAGGTCGAGCCGGTCGACGTCGTCGCCGGCCAGGCCCATCGCCGTGCGCAGGATGTCGGCGAGCAGGTCGCGGTTGCGGACGGCGCCGGCGGCGTCGAGCAGCTCGTCGATCTGGGCACGGCGCAGCGGCGTCTCGGCCATCGGGCGAGCATGGCACAGCCGCTCCGACCCCCGGTCGGACCCATCCGGTGCCGTACCCTCCACGGAACAGACGGGAGGGGTTGCCAGTGGGAGCAGTGTTGATCGTCGACGACGAGCCGGACGTGCGCCTCGTCGCTCGGGTGATCCTGGAGGCGGTCGGCTACGACGTCGACGAGGCCGCCTCGGGCGAGGACGCGCTCCAGGCGCTCGACGGTGCCGCCCTCCCCGACGTGCTCCTGCTCGACGTGCGGATGCCCGGCATCGACGGCTGGGAGGTGCTCCGGCGGGTGCGAGGCGGACCGGATCGCCTGCGCCTGCTGCCCGTGGTGATCTTCACCGCCGACATCGCCCTCGCCGAGCAGGCCCCGGTGCCCCTCGAGGAGCGCGACTTCTTCCTGGGCAAGCCCTTCGACCCGGACGACCTCATCTCGCTCGTCGGCGCCGCCGCCGCCTGCTGACCAGGGCCCTCGGGGGCGACCCGTCTCGGAGCTGGCAGGGGCTCCGTCGCAGGTCAGGGCCGGCACGGTCCGCTCGACGCACCACGCGACCTGCGAGTCGGACGGGGATGCAGCATCCAGGGCGGCGAGTCAGGATGGGCGATGTGACCGGCGATGCTCGCACGGGGCAGGAACCCTGGGAGGTCGATCGGGAGGCGTTGTCCGCCGCCGGGGTGCCTCGGTGGGCACAGGTGACCGGAGACGACGACTGGCGACGGCCGCGCCTGTTCGT
>DASUEE010000322.1:0-3662 GCA_036275235.1 Acidimicrobiales bacterium
GGGCCGCCGGCACGGGGCACGTGGTGAACATCTCCAGCGTGTTCGGCCTGCTCGGCATCCCGTCGCAGTCGGCCTACAACGCAGCGAAGTTCGCCGTGCGCGGGTTCACCGACGCGCTGCGCATGGAGCTCGAGATCGACCCGTGCGGCGTCAGCGCCACCACGGTCCACCCGGGCGGCATCAAGACGAACATCGCCAAGAACGCCCGCATGCACGACAGCGTCACGAAGCTCGCCGAGGATCCCGAGCAGGCCCGACGCGACTTCGAGAAGCTGTTCATGACCACGCCGGAGAAGGCGGCCAAGCAGATCGTCGCCGCCGTCCAGAAGGACAAGCGGCGCGCGCTCATCGGCCCCGACGCCAAGGTCCTCGACCTCGTCTCGCGGCTGCCCGCCGGTGTCGTCCAGGGCGTGATGATCCGAGGCGCCCGCCGCCGAGCGAAGGGCTGACCGGCAGCATCAGTTCGGGAGGGCGGCGCCGGCGACGTTCGTAGCCCGCTCCTCATCGCCCCCCTGAGCCGGCGCTGGGTGGCAGGCACGATGAGAGGACTCGACCCGAGAAGTGACGGCCCCCGATCGCTTACGGGTCGAGTTTCAGCGACAGCTCAACCTCGACCCGAGAAGTGACGGCCCCCGACGCGAACGGGGTCGAGTTCGCCCCAAGGGTGCCGCGACATGATGCGGCGCGCCGGTGCGTCGGAACGTCATCTGCGCCCGGAGCGATAGCCGGCGAGCGCGACGCGTCCCGAGCCGGCGATCGTCCACACGTCGGCGTGCCCGCCGGAGATGGGCCGATCGCGCAGAGGTGAGCCGACCCCTATCGCACAGGCAGATCCGCGCAGGGCGTCGTGATCGGGTGCATCTCGGGGACGAGACGGCCTTCGCCTGTGTCGGCATCAGTCCAGGAGGGCGGCGCCGGCGGCCTGGATGGCCTCCCACGGTCCGCCGATGAGGAGGGTGTCGACGATCGACGCCTCCCAGCGCTGGGCGCGGTCGCGCACGCGGTCGGCGGAGCCGACCAGGCAGATGTCGTCGACCATCTGCGCGGGCACGGCGGCGATGGCCTCCTGCTTGTGCCCGCCGAGGTACAGGTCCTGGATCTTCTGGCAGTCGCCCTCGTAGCGACCGCCGTTCATCCGGGCGAACACCTCGTAGTGGTAGTTCTCGTCCCGGGCGCCCATGCCGCCGATGTAGAGTGCCAGGTTCGGGCGGAGCAGGTCGATGGCCACGTCGAGGTCGTCGAGCACGAGGGTGGGCACGACGGCGGCCACGCCGAAGTCGTCCCAGGTCTTGCCCGGGACCTTCGACATGCCGGCCTCGATCTGGGCCCTGTACCAGTCGGACTCGTCCGGGCTCATCCACAGCGGCAGCCAGCCGTCGGCCATCTCGCCGGCGAGGGCCAGGTTCTTCGGGCCCTCGGCGGCGAGGTACACGGGGATCGGCGTGGGGTGGGGGTGGGTGATGGAGCGCAGCGGCTTGCCCTTGCCCACCGAGCCCGGGCCGTCGGCCGGGTAGGGGAGCGGGTAGTGCGGGCCGGCGCTGGTGACCGGCTCGCCTCGCTCCCACACCTGCTTCAGGATCGAGACGTACTCGCGGGTGCGGGCGAGCGGCTTGGCGAACGGCTGGCCGTACCAGCCCTCGACCACCTGCGGACCGCTCACGCCGAGGCCGCAGATGACCCGGCCGTCGGAGAGGTGCTGCAAGGTCTGCATCGCCATGGCGGTGGCCGCCGGGGTGCGGGCCGAGATCTGCGTGATGCTCTGCCCGAGCTTCATCGTCGTGGTGCGCGACCCGTACCAGGCGAGCGGGGTGAGGGCGTCGCTGCCCCAGGCCTCTGCCGTCCACATGGAGTCGAAGCCCATCGACTCGGCCTGCAGGATCTTGTCGAGCGCGTCGGGGTCGGGGCCTCGGCCCCAGTACCCGAGGGAGAGTCCGAGCTTCACGGCCCGGACCATAGACGTCAGTCGTCGGGGTCGTAGTCGAGCGCGCCGGTCATGGTGAGCGCGGTGACCACGCCCAGGGCACGCCCGTCCTCGTCGACGACGGCGACGACGGCGCTGTCGAGCTCGCCCATGAGCCGTGCCGCCTCCACGGCGGGGACGTCGACGCGCACCGCGGCCACGTCGTGCATGGCGTCGGCGACCGTGGCGTCGGGCCCGTGCTCGAAGAGCGCACCGGCGAGGTCGCGCAGGAACAGCAGGCCGCGGTACCCGTCGTCGCACACCGGGAGGGCCTGGGCCGGCGGGCGCTCGCCGTGGGTGTCGATCACCTCGAGCACGGGCTCGTCGGGGTGGAGGATGGGCACGCGGATGAGGACGTCGCGCACGGGGCGGCGGAGGCGCCGCTCGAGCAAGCCCTCGCGCTCGTTGACCTGGTAGGCGGCCACGCTCTCGTCGCCCATGACCGCCTGCGACACCGCGGTGGCGACGAGGGCGGGGATCACGAACTGCGCCTGCCCGGTGGTCTCGGCGACGAACATCACGGCGGCGAGCGGCGTGCGGTACCCGGCGCCCAGGACGGCGGCCAGGCCGATGACGGGATACAGGCCGGGCGCGGCGTCGGTGAAGAGCGCTTCGACCAGCCGCCCGAGGAGCAGGCCCTGCACCACGAGCGGGATGAAGAGGCCTCCGACGCCGCCCGCCACGAGCACCGCGCTGGTGGCGAGGGCTCGCAGCGCGAAGGCGGCGGCGATGACCCACAACCCCGTGCTCGGGTCCGAGGCCAGCTCGGCGACGCGCTCGACGCCGGGACCGAGGGTGAAGCTGAGGCCGGTGAGACCGCGGGCCCCGGCGAACACCACGCCGATGACGACGGTGGCGGCGAGGAGCCGCGGGCCGAGTGGCGTGCGCGACGCGAGGTCCTTCGACGTCGACCACGCCCACGCCAGCCCGCGGGCGGCGATGCCGGAGCACACGCCGAGGATGACCGCGCCGAACACCTCGTCGCGCAGCCGGACCTCGCCCTGCGGGACGGGCAGGTACGAGTGCACCCCCCAGATCGACACGAACGTGAGGTAGGACGCGGCGGCGGCGACGAGCGCCGGGATCAGCGCACGGCGGGCGACGTCGCGCTGGAACGGGGTCTCGAGGGCGAACAGCACGCCCGTGGCCGGGGCCCCGAAGATGGCGGCGACGCCGGCCGCGGCGCCGGCCACGGCGAGGCTGCGGTGGCCCCGTGGCCCGAGCACCGAGCGGAGCCGGATCCCGGCTCGCTGCCCGATGCCGGCACCCACCAGCACGGACGGACCCTCGGCGCCCATGGCGCCGCCGGAGCCGAGCGTTGCCACGGCGGCCGCCATCTTGGCGACCAGGGCGCGGGGCGCCAGGTCGGCGCCGGTGTGGTACGCCCGCACGTACTCGTCCGACGTCGCGGGAGTGGTGCGCCCGGCCCGGAGCGCGAGCGCGGTGAGCACCAGCCCGATCCCCGGCGCGACGGCCTGCACCCACAGGGGTGCGTCGAGCAGGTGCTCGAGGAGCAGGTCGAGCGCGAGCCACTGGTAGGCGGCGACCGCCGCACCGACCACGACGCCGACGAGGGCGTACACGGCGAAGCGCAGCGTCGCCTTCGGCGCGACGGTGGCCTCCTCGGTGCGGGCCCGGACGCGGCGCAGGCGAGCCCGCACCTCCCGCGTCCGATCGTCGGCCATCGGGCGGAATCTACGGT
>DASUEE010000323.1:0-7135 GCA_036275235.1 Acidimicrobiales bacterium
GGCGGCGAGCACGGCGAACATCGCCAGGATCGCCGGATGGATCTCGCCCGCTGCCGCGCCTCGCACGGTCGAGCATTCGGCGCCGGCGCAGGCAGGTCCTGCCGGCTCAGCGCCGGATGCGCAGCAGCCCCTCGGCCACGAGACGGCGGGCGACGACGAGGCGGCTCGCCGGTGTCAGCTCGGGCAGGTCGTCCACGCGGACCGGAGCACCGGCGAGCACGAGCTCGAGGGCCGCCCGGGCGCCCCTGGGGAGGTGCAGCACGCGGTCTCCGAGGTCGAGGCGGACGCGCCCGTCGGCGGCGTCGGCCAGCTCCGGTGGCCACCCATCGCGCAGCACGACGACGGTGTCCGGTCCGAGGTCGTCGAGCGCGACCAGCGAGGACACGTGACCGTCATGGCGGACCCGTGGACGTCGGCGTCGTCGCTCGTTCCGGGCCGCCTCGGCGGGGTCGGCGTCGACCAGTGCCTTGGCGGCGTCCTGGAGCGCGTCGGCGAGCCCCTGCTCCAGCGCACCGTCCGAGCGGGCGGCGTAGCCGAGCGGCAGGGGCGCCTCCAGCGCCGCTTCGCCGGCGAGGAGCCGCTGGAGCGCGTGCCGGTAGGTGACGCGGATGATGCCGACGGTGAGGTGGAGCGACGAGCGCCGCGCCGTCTCCGCCGAGTGTCGGGTGCCGGCGGGGACGTAGAGGGAATCGCCGGCGGCGAGCTCCAGATCGCCGAGGCCGTCCACCCACCAGCGCTTCGATCCGTGGAGCTGCACGGCGATCACGTCGTGGTCGTCGGCGTGGGCCGCGAGGCCCGCCGAACCCGGCGGCGTCAGGTAGGCGTTGACCTGGACCGGATGGGACACCTGCGCCTCGAGGGCGGCGGCGAAGCGCCCCACCGAGGGCACCGTTCGGTGCAGCGACTGCAGCACGACGGTGGCGCCGTCTCGCAGCTGGCGGCCGAGCGCGCCGGCATCGACGACGTCGTCGAGCCAGCGCCCACCGAGCCGGACGGATCCCGACCAGCTCGCGGGGTCGACCGGCGCGCCGTCGCGCATCACCCGGACCTCGGGGCGGCGGGTGGCGCTGGCGAGGATCGCGTCGACGTCGGCGAGGGTCAGGACGTCGGCGAGGACGTCGCCGCCCCGGTGGACCTGCGGACGGCGACCCCAGACCTCGGCGGAGAAGAGGTCGGGGTCGCCGACGCAGCGGGTGAGCGGGTCAGGCCTCGTCGCCGGAGTCCTTGCCGTGCGCACCACCGGTGTCGCGGTTCTCGTCGTCCTCCGTCGGCTCGTCGCCCGAGTCCTTGCCGTGCTCACCGCCGGTGTCGCGGTTCTCGTCGTCCTCCGTCGGCCCGGAGGTGATGTCGCCGTCGTCGATCTCGTTGTCAGCCATGGCGCCGTCGGTACCCGGGGGTCCCGGCGCTCAGCACCCTGCGTGCCATGCTGCGCCCCCATGCCCACGCCGGAGATCGCCCGGATCTACCTCGACGCCCACCAGCGCATCGACGCTCTGGTCCGCTCGCTCGACGACGACGCCCGGGTCGCAGCGGTTGCCGCCTGCCCTGGCTGGTCGGTGGGCGACGTCGTCCGCCACCTGGCTGCGTCGACGGAGTGGGCGGCCGACGGCCGCCTCCATGGCCTGCCCACGGACGAGGACACCGCCGCGCAGGTCGCCGAGCTGGCCGACGTGTCCGTGCCCGACGTGCTCGACCGCTGGGCGCGGGGCGCAGGTGGCTTCGCCGAGCTCATCGCCGCGGCCGACATCTGGCCCGGCGCGATCGACGTCGTCACGCACGAGCACGACATCCGCCACGCCGTCGGCCAGCCCGGCGCTCGCGACGTCGCCGGCGTCCGGCGCCTCGCCGACGAGCTGCTGCGCTGGTGGACGCCGAGCCGGGCCGTCGATGTCATCCTCCCTGATCGCCAGGTGCGCGTCGGCGCCGACGGCGACGAGCCGCTCCGGTGGCGCACCGACGAGTTCGAGGTCCTGCGGGTCCGGCTTGGTCGACGCAGCCGGGCGCAGCTGGCTGCGCTCGACTGGTCCGACGACCCCGGGCCCGTGCTCGACGAGCTCGTCGTCTTCACGCCGTCGACGGTCGACATCGTCGAGTGATGGGCCCCTCTCCCGCCGAGCTCGGCGCCCTGCTCGACGACGACCTCGTCGTCGCCGATGTCGGCGCCCGCTGGGGCACGGGCGAGCGCTGGCGCGACTTCGGTCCCCGGGTTCGCGTCGTGGGCTTCGATCCGGACGCCGAGGAGTGCCGGCGGCTCGAGTCGCTCGAGCCCGACGTGCGGTTCGTCCCGGCGGCGCTCGGCGACCGCCACGGCACGGCCACGCTCCACACCACGGTGGAACCGGCCTGCGCCTCGCTGTACCCACCCCGCCCCGGCATCGTCGACGAGCACCCCGCCCTCCACGGCATGGCGCCCACCGGGACCGCCGAGGTGGACGTCACCACGCTCGACCGGTGGCTGGCCGGCTCCGGCCTCCCGGCCGTCCACGTGCTCAAGCTCGACACCCAGGGCTCGGAGCTGGGCGTCCTGTCCGGTGCCGTCGACGCACTGGCACAGGTCCGGTTCCTCGAGGTCGAGGTGGAGCTGAACCCGCTCTACGAGGGCCAGCCCCTGTTCGGCGACGTCGACCGCTTCCTGCGCGAGCACGGGTTCGTGCTCTGGCGGCTCGGCCACCTCGTGCACTACGGGCTCGCCGGACTGCCGGCCGAGGAGGTCGCCGTGGGCGACTCGCAGCACTTCGACACCCGCCCGGTGCCCATCGCCGCCGGCGGCGGCCAGCTCTACTGGGCCCACGCCTACTACGTGGCTGCGGACGCCCTCCACGGTGGGCGGGCCGACCGGACCACGGCCGTGCGCGACGCGTGCGCAGCTGCCGCCTTCGGCTTCCCCGACCTCGCCGTGCACCGCCTGCAGGCGGCCGGCCTCAGCTGAGCTCGCCGACGAGGGACGGCGGGTTCACCGACGACGGCACGCCGCCGGCCTCCTCCTCGGTGATCGCGAGGGTGTGGATGCCCTCGTCGACGTGGAAGGCCACGACGTCGGGCGACGCGCCGAGCACGCCGAGGGACACCACGACGCGGTCGCTGATGCCCCAGAGCTGGTAGGTGCGGGCGGGGTCGAGGGCCGGCAGCACGCCGCCCATCAGGAAGCCCGACCCATCGGCACCCACGGCCGCCGGGGCCGCCATCTCACCCTCGCCGTCGGGCGCGGTGAGCATGACCTTGCGGGCATCGGGGTCGTTCATCGTGGTGCGGGCGAGCTCCTCGAGGGAGGCGCCCGCCACCTCGGCACCGCGACCACCGTCGCCGTCGTCGAGGGCGAAGCCGGTGAGCAGCCCGGCGACGAGGAGGACCACGGCGGCCGCCGCTGCGGGCGCCCAGCGGGTGGCCACGCGGTCCCGGCGCCGGGCGCCGAGGTCGACCACGCCCGCGCTCGGCGAGGCACCGACCGGCAGGGTGATCGCTGGTGGCGGCTCCTCGAGTCCCTCGACGATGCGCTCCCAGATGCCCTCCGGCGCGGGTGCGCCCGAGTGGGCGAGCATGGCCGCCACCTCGCGGTGCTCGGCCACCTCGGCCGCGCAGCGCGGGCACTCGCGCAGGTGGTCCTCGACGAGGGCGGCCTCGTCGGGGTCGACGGCGTCGAGGGCGTACGCCCCCAGCAGCTCGGCGATGTCATCGTGCTCGGTCATGCTCCACCACTGATCCCGACGGCGGCGAGCTCGCCGCGCATCCTCCGCAGGCCTGCCCTGATGCGGCTCTTCACCGTGCCCTCCGGTGTGCCGAGCAGGTCTGCGACCTCCTTGTACGTGTGCCCGCCGAAGTAGGCGAGCAGGATCGCCTCCCGCTCCCCCTCGGGGAGCGCCTGCAGCGTCCCCTTCACCCGGTCGGCGACGGCGAGGTCCCACACCTCGTGCTCGACGTCGTAGCCGGCCTCCGCAGCGAGCGTCAGCTCCCGCTCCTCGCGGCGACGCCGCGACGACTCCGAGCGGATGAGGTCGACCGACCGGCCGTGGCACTGGGCCAGCAGGTACGAGCGCAGGGAGCCGCGGTCGGGGTCGAAGCGGTCGGGGTCGTTCCAGAGCCGGAGGAAGACCTCCTGCACGACCTCCTCGGCGAGGGTCGCGTCCGCCAGGAGTCGCTTGGCGAGCGCGAACACCGCGCCGGCGTGGCGGCGGTACACCTCGGCGAGGGCGTCCTCGTGGTAGCGCCCGATGGACACCACGAGGGTCGCGTCGCTCGCCTCGCGGAGCTGTTCGATCGACATCGAGGCCTTGTTCGGAGCCGACGACCTCTCCGGATGACCCGGGAACGGGTTCACGTCGCGACCCGGTCGAAGCGCGAGACCAGCTCCACGCGCGGCGTGTGCGGGAACAGGTCGACGAGGACGGTGTCCCGGCGCTCGTAGCCGGCGCCGGCGAGGAGCCCGGCGTCGCGCCCGAAGGCGGCAGCGTCGCAGCTCACGAGCACGAGCCGGTCGGCGCCGGTGGCGGTGATGGCACCCACACCGGCGCGGCCGAGGCCGGAGCGCGGCGGATCCGCGACGACCAGGTCGGCGGGCGTCGGGCGCCACCGCTCGACGGACGAGCGGACGACCGTGGCGTGGCGATCGGCCAGGTTCACCACGGCGTCGGCCGCCGACGAGCGGCTCGATTCGACGACGCTCACCGCCATCCCCTCGCCCAGCGTCGACGCGAACAGGCCGACGCCGCCGTAGAGGTCGGCCAGGCGACCGGCGCCCCAGCGGCCGTCACCGCCGGCGCGCACGGCGGCGACCAGCGCCTCGGCCCCGTCGGTGCGGGTCTGGAAGAACGAGCGGGCAGAGATGCGGAACCGGCGGCCGGCCACGACGTCGTGGAACCAGACGTCCCGACCGGCGGCGAGCTCGTCGGCGCCGACGACGCGCACGTCCGCCGGGAGCCGCACGTCTCCGGTCACGGAGGGGTCGAGGACCACGAGTCGCTCGCCGGTGGCGCCGCCGATGCGCAGGACGGCCTCCGTGGCGGACCCGAACCGACCGTCCCGCACCAGCTCGTCGAGGGCGGGGTGGGCGACCATGCAGGAGTCGACCGGGACCGGCAGGTGCGAGCGGGACCCTCGGAACGCGAGCCTCCCGTCGACCACCAGGCAGCGGAGGGTGGTGCGGAACCCGGCGTCGGGGAGGACGGGTCCCAGCTCGATCGGCCCCTCGACGTGGCCGAGGCGGCGGAGGCTCTCCTCCACCATCCGCTGCTTCCCGCGCCGCTGGCCTTCGACGTCGACGTGCTGCCAACCGCAGCCCCCGCACCCCGCGCGGGCGTGCGGGCAGGGAGGCACGACCCGGTGCGCGCTCGGGGTGCGCACGTCGACGGCGTCGGCCCGCAGCATCCGGGGCTTGTCCTCGGTGACCTCCGCCCGGACGACGTCGCCGGGCACGCCCCCACGGACGAAGACGATGCGCCCGTCGTCGGCCCGAGCGATGCCGTCGCCCCCGACGGCCACGTCGTCGACGCGGAGCTCCAGGTCCTGCACCGCACCGAGGCTACGTGGCCAGCGATCGGATCCCGAGGCGGCGACGGCAGTCTGCGAGGATTGGCGCATGAGCGACCGCCCCGGGACCGACCGGCCCATCCTCATCGCCCCGTCGGTGCTGCCGGCGGACTTCTCCCGTCTCGGCGACGCCGTCGCGGCGCTCGACGAGGCCGGGGTGGACCGCATCCAGTGGGACGTGATGGACGGACGCTTCGTGCCGAACCTCACCTTCGGACCCGACGTGATCGCCTCGTGCCGCGACCGCACCGACCTGCTGTTCGAGGCCCACCTCATGGTCGAGGACCCCGACCCGCTCCTGCACACCTGGGTCGACGCCGGTTGCGGCCTGCTGATCGTGCACGCCGAGACCTGCCGGCACCTGCACCGCACCCTCGGGCGCATCAGGGAGCTCGGCGCCCAGGCGGCCGTCGCCCTGAACCCGGCGACACCCGCCCAGGCGGTGGAGAACGTCCTCGACCTGTGCGACATGGTCCTGGTGATGACCGTGAACCCGGGCTTCGGGGGCCAGGCCTACATCGACACCATGGAGCCCAAGGTCGCCACGATCCGGCGGTGGATCGTCGACGGAGGCCACGACTGCGACCTCGAGGTCGACGGCGGGATCTCGCCCGAGACCGTGCGGGGTGCGGTGGCCGCCGGCGCCAACGTGCTCATCTCCGGGTCCTCGATGTTCAAGGACCCCGAGGGCCTCACCCACGCCGTCGAGGAGCTGCGGCGCATCGCCGAAGGAGCGCGCTCCTGACGTCGCTGCGGCGGGCCGCCGGCCTCGCCGTCGCCCTCGCCACGCTCGGCGGCGCCTGCGGCGGGGACGACCCCGGCGACCTCGCCGCCTTCTGCGACGCCGTGTCCGACGAGTCGCGGTTCGCCGCCGTGTTCGACGACCTCGACCCCGTCGACGTCGACGCGGCGCGCACCACCTTCCAGCAGGCGCGGACGGAGCAGCGGGCGCTGCGCGACCTCGCGCCGAGCGCGGCCCGCAGCGACATCGACGTGCTGCTCGACTTCGTCGACGACGTCCTGGAAGGGCTGGAGCCGGGCGGCCCCATCGACGACCAGGGCCGCCCGCGCGTGTACCAGTCGCTCCAGCCCCGCTTCGACGAGGTGGAGGCGGCCGGCGACCGGCTCCGGGTCTACGTCGAGAGCAACTGCTGAGAGGTCAGGCGGTCTCGCCCCGGCGGGTGATGACCTTGTCGACGATCCCGTACTCCTTGGCCTGATCGGCGGTGAACCAGCGGTCGCGCTCGGAGTCGGCCTGGATCTGCTCGACGCTCTGGCCGGTGTGCTCGGCGATGCGCTCGGCCATCAGCTTCTTGATGAACGCCAGCTGCTCGGCCTGGATGGCGATGTCGCTGGCCTGCCCCTGGAAGCCTCCCGAGGGCTGGTGCATCATGATCCGGGCGTGGGGCAGCGAGTAGCGCTTGCCCTTGGCGCCGGCGCCGAGCAGGAACTGGCCCATCGAGGCGGCCAGGCCCATGCAGATGGTGGCCACGTCGGGGCCGATGAAGTTCATCGTGTCGTAGATGGCCATGCCGGCCGTGACCGAGCCGCCCGGGCTGTTGATGTACAGCCAGATGTCCTTCTCGGCGTCCTGGCCCTCCAGGTAGAGCAG
>DASUEE010000324.1:0-19932 GCA_036275235.1 Acidimicrobiales bacterium
GTCTGCACGGCGTCGCGCACGGCCCACAGGACGTCCGGGTCGGCGAGGGCCTCGGTGTTGCGCACCTCCCGGCCGTTGACGGCGTCGGACACCGCCAGCTCCACGAGCTTCCCCGACCGGGTGCGGGGCAGGTCGGCCACGGCGACGATCCGGCGGGGCACGTGGCGGGGCGAGCAGCTGGTGCGGACCACGTCGGCGATGCGGGCGCGCAGCGCGTCGTCGAGCGTCACGCCGGCGTCGAGCACCACGAGCAGGACGATGCGCACGTCGGTGCCGCCGTCGACCTCCTCACCGAACACCAGCGATTCCGCGATGCCGTCGATGCCCTCCACCGCCCGGTAGATCTCGGCGGTGCCGATGCGCACCCCGCCGGGGTTCAGCGTGGTGTCGCTGCGGCCGTGGATCACGATGCCGCCGTGGTCGGTCCAGCTGGCGAAGTCGCCGTGGTGCCACACGCCGAAGCCGTCGCGGGCGCCGGCGAAGCGCTCGTAGTACGCCGTGCGGTAGCGCTCGCCGTCGGGGTCGTCCCAGAAGCCGAGCGGCTGGCTCGGGAAGGGCGCGGTGCACACCAGCTCGCCCCGCTCGCCGGGCGGCACCGGCGCGCCGTCCTCGGACCACACGTCGACCGCCATGCCGAGCCCGGGTCGCTGGATCTCGCCGGCGTGCACCGGCGACGTCGGGTCGCCGAGCACGAAGCAGCCGCACAGGTCGGTGCCACCGCTGATCGAGGCCAGGTGGACGTCGGCCTTCACGTGCTCGTACACCCACGCGAAGCGCTCGGGGCTGAGGGGCGAGCCGGTGGACGCCAGGGTGCGCATCGAGGAGAGGTCGTGCCGCTCACGTGGCGAGTAGCCCTGGTGGGCGATGGCGTCGAGGTACTTGGCGCCGACGCCGAGCAGGTCGACGCCGTGCTCGTCGACCAGCTCCCACAGGCGCCCCGGACCCGGGTGGGCGACGTTGCCGTCGACGGCGACGATGGTGACGCCCGACGCCAGCGCCGACACCTGCCAGTTCCACATCATCCAGCCGCACGTCGTGACGTAGAGGAGCCGGTCGCCGCCGGACATGTCGCTGTGGAGCTGGTGCTCCTTGGCGTGCTGCAGCAGCACCCGCCCGGTGGCGTGGACGATGCACTTGGGCTTGCCGGTGGTGCCGCTCGAGTAGAGGACGTACCACGGGTGGTGGAAGCTGCGGCGCTCGAGCGGCGACGGCGTGCCCCGGTGCGGCGCGAGGAAGGCGTCCCAGTCCTCGCCCACCACGACCGTGCGCCGCAGGGACGGGAGGCCGGCGACGATCTCCTCGCGCACGGCCCGCCGGTCGAAGTGGGTCCCGCCGTAGTCGTAGCCGTCGACGGCGAACAGCACCACGGGCTCGATCTGGCCGAAGCGGTCGAGCACGCCGCCGGCACCGAAGTCCGGGCTGGTCGAGGAGAACACCGCGCCGATCGCGGCCGCGCCGAGCATCGCCACCACCGGCTCGATGCCGTTCGGCAGCCAGGCCGCCACCCGGTCACCTTCGCCGACCCCCTCGGCCGCCAGCGCCGCGGCCATCGCACCGACCTCGACGGCGAGCTCGTCCCACGACAGCGTGCGGACGGCCCCGGTCTCGTCGGTGGCGATCACGGCCGGCTCGGGGCCGGTGCGCCGCAGCACCTGCTCGACGACGCTGAGCGACGCGTGCGGGAAGAGCCGGGACTCGCGCATGGTGGGCCCGAGGTCGAGCACCTGCCCGCCCGGATCGCCCACGAGCCCGCACTCGTCCCACACGGCCGGCCAGAAGCCCTCGGGATCCTCGATCGACCGGCGGTGGAGGGCCTCGTAGCCGTCGCAGCCGAGCCGCCGCGCGAAGCGGGCCATGCGGGTGCCGGCCGCTCGCTCGGGCGACGGCGTCCACAGCAGCTGGCCGGTCTCGGTCACGTCCGGGGAACGTACCCCGCCCGACGATGCCGCCCGGTGGGTCAGCGGGCGGCGACGGCGAGCATGCGACAGCCGGGAGCGGCCCGGGCCGCACGGGCGACGCCGACGCCGAGCCCGTCGAGCGCCCGGGGGATCCCGAGCACCAGCAGGTCGGACGGAGCCACCGCGTCGGCGATGGCCACGTGCAGCGGGCGGGTGTCGACCACGATGTCCGGCCGGAGGTCGAGGGACTCGACCTCGGCGATGATCGGTGCGTCGGCCGGCGTCAGCACGGTCCAGTCGACCTTGTACGACGCGGCGAGCCGGGCCGACACCAGCAGGGTCAGGTCGAGGACGCGCCGGCCCGACGGGCTGAGGTCGCTGGGGTCCACGGCGAGCACCACCCGGCGGATCCCGGACTCGGCGCCGTCACGGTGGACCATCACCGGCACGGGCGACAGGGCGAGGAGGGCGTCGAGCTGCTCGCCGAGGACGGCGTCGCTCCGCGTCGTGTACCCCCGCCAGCCGAGCACGAGGCAGGTGGCCGACTGCTCGACCGTGGCGTGGAGCAAGCCGGCGTTCGGGGTCAGGTCCAGGCGGATGATCGGCGTGACCTCGGCGCCGGTCCCCAGGATGCGCGGCTCCAGCGTCTCCACCATCGCGGCCCGCCGGGCCTGCACGTCGGCGGGCTGGGACTCGAGGTCGAGGATGCGGGCCGGGAGCACGGACCCGCTCTCCGGCGCGGCGAGGCGCGACGCCAGGTCGATCATCGCCGACGGCTCCCCGTCCTCCGGGAGCCCGACGAGGACCCGCTGGCCGATGGTGAGCTCCTTGAGCGGCGGCGCCGGGAGCTGGGATCCGAAGCGGGCGGCGCCCAGCGACGAGACCAGGCTCGTGACGAGGATGACGACCACCACGGCGTTCACGGCCCGATCGTCGATGATCCCCGCCTCGAGGCCCACGAAGACCGCCGCCAGCGTGGCCGCCGCCTGCGCCACCGACAGCGAGAACATCGAGCCGATCTCGACGCCGCCGAAGCCGAGCACCTTGCCGGCCAGGGCAGCCGCCGCCAGCTTGGCGCCCACGACCACGGCGCAGAACCCCGCCGCCCAGCCCAGCGTCTCGGTGTCGGTGAGGGCGCCGAGGTCGACGAGCATCCCGACCGAGAGGAGGAAGATCGGGACGAGGAACGTCCCGCCGAAGAAGTCGATCCGCTCCATCAGCAGCCCACCCGTGGGGATCAGGCGGTTGAGGGCGAGGCCGGCCAGGAACGCACCGATGATCGCCTCGGTCCCGGCGACCTCGGCCACGGCCGCCGAGCCGTAGAGGGCCAGGCAGATGAAGAGGAACCGGCTGACGCGGTCGCGTCCCGCCCGCTTGAAGAACCAGCGGGCGATGCGGGGCAGGACGAGGAGGATGAAGGCGAAGGCCGCCAGCAGCGACGGCAGCAGGCCGGCGAAGAACGCGGCGTCGAGGTCGCCCCCGTCGGCGCCCACCACCACGACGAGGACCATCAGCGCGGCGACGTCGGTGATGATCGTCGCCCCCACGGCCACGGAGACCGCGCGGTTCGTGACCACGCCGAGGCGCTGGAACGTCGGGTACGAGAGCAGGGTGTGGGAGGCCCAGCACGACGCCAGCAGCACGGACGCCATCCCGTCGAACCCGAGGAGCAGGTGGCCGGCGGTGCCGAGCGCGAGGGGGATGAGGAACGTGGCGACGCCGAAGATGAGCGCCCCGTTGCGGTGGGCGGCGAAGTCGTCGAGGTCCAGCTCGATGCCGGCCTGGAACATCAGGAACAGCAGGCCGGCCCCGCCGAGCAGCTCGATCGTGCCGACCCGCTCCACGAGCTCGAGGCCGTTCGGGCCGATGAGGATGCCGCCGGCGATCAGGCCGATGATCGGAGGCAGGCGCGCCATCGATGCGAGCACGGGCGCGAGCAGCACGACGGCGAACACGGCCATCAGCACGAGGGCCGGGTCCTCGAAGGGGACCGAGACCGCGAGGATCTGGGCCGCGATGGTGGGGACCGCGGGCATGGCGGCCTCTCCTACCCGGGTGCGGGCGCCGGGATGTGTGACATGCCGCCCAGACGGGGACGGAGCACCTCGGGGACGGCGATGCTGCCGTCGGGCTGCCGGTGCGTCTCGAGCACGGCGGCCACCGTGCGGGGCCAGCCCATGGCCGAGCCGTTCACCGTGTGGCACACCTGGGTGCCCTTCTCCCCCGCCGTGCGCCAGCGGACGTTGGCCCGCCGGGCCTGGTAGTCGCCGAACCAGCTGACCGAGGACACCTCGAGCCACTCGCCCACGCCCGGGGCGTAGGCCTCGATGTCCCAGGTGCGCCGGGCCGACGCGCCGAGGTCGCCGGCGCACAGGTCGACGACCCGGTAGGTGAGGCCGAGGTCCTGCAGGATCCGCTCGCTGCGGGCGAGCACCTCCTCCTGCAGGGCGATGCCCTGCTCCTCGCCGTCGGCGTAGCCCATGAGCTCGACCTTGTCGAACTCGTGGCTGCGCAGGAGCCCACGCGTGTCGCGCCCGGCGGCGCCGGCCTCGCGCCGGAAGCACGACGTGTACGCGCAGAACCGCACGGGCAGGTCGGCGTGGTCGAGCACCTCGCCGGCGGCCATCGAGGTGAGCGGCACCTCGGCGGTGGGGATCGTCCAGAGGTCGTCGCGCTCGATGTGGTACGCCTCGTCCTCGAACTTCGGCAGGTGGCCGGTGCCGATCATCGTCTCGGTGCGCACCAGGGTCGGCGGCCGGATCTCCTCCCACACGGCGCCGTTCGCCGGGTCGGCGGCAGCGTCGAGGCTGTGCCCGATCATCGCCCGCAGCAGGCGAGCACCCCAGCCCCGGTACATCGTGAACATGGAGCCGCTGATCTTCACGGCGCGCTCGCCGTCGATGATCCCGAGCTCGGTGCCGATCTCCCAGTGGGGAACCCGCTGGTGCTCGGCGAAGGTCTCCGGGCCCGGCCCGTGCGTGCGCAGGACCACGTTGTCGGCCTCGCCCGCGCCGTCGGGCGCGTCGGGGCTGGGGACGTTCGGGATGCGCAGCAGGACGTCGCGGATCTCGCCCTGCAGGGCGTCGGCCTCGGCGGCCAGCGCCTTCTCGCGCTCGCCGAGCTCCTTCGACTCGACCTTGCGCTCCTCGGCCTCGTCACGACGGCCGGCCTTGAACAGCTCGCCGACCTCGCGGGAGACGAGCTTCACGCGGTTGCGCAGCTCGTCGACCTCGACACCCATCGATCGGGCCTTCGCGTCGAGCTCGAGGACCCGGTCGACGAGCGCGGTGTCGGCCCCGCGGCGGGCGAGGCCGGCGCGCACCGTGTCGGGCTCGGCTCGGAGCTGTCGCAGGTCGAGCATCCGCGCAACGTAGTGGAGCAGGGGCCGGGGTCCCGTGGGCGTTGTGACCGCGGACCCGGCCCGATGTGCCGGAACAGCACCGACCCGTAACAGTTCCGTAACATCGCTCTCGTACGGTCGGGTCCCGAAGCGCCGCTGGCAGCGGCGCCCCGAAAAATGACGAGGAGTGCCATGTCCAACCGTCATCGTTCGTCCAAGGAAGCCACACCGGGCGCAGCAGCCCACCCCGCCCCCGACAAGGGGGAGCGCCGGGCGGCGAACCGCAAGGCTCGCCACCGCACGCACGAGCTGCTGGCCCACGCCGACCTCGAGGTCGGCGAGGAGATCGTGGTGCCGCGGCCGGTGCACACCCGGCTCGACGGCGACCCGGGCGAGGCCGGACCGGCCCCCGGGTCCGGACGACCGAAGCGGGAGTACCGGCACTGGAAGCAGAAGTTCTGGAAGCGTCGGAACTCGGTGCGCCAGCAGCGGGCGATGCTGTACGAGGCCGAGATGCCGCTCCCGGAGATCTCCTAGCAGCACCACGGACGTGACAGGGGCGGGGCCCAGGGCCCCGCCCCTGTCCGCGCCCGGCGTCCGTCGACGTTGCGCACACGAGATCGCGACATCAACCCCTGAGCAGGTCTCCGACGGCCGTGGTGTCGAGGGCGGCGACGATCGCTCCGACGTCGGCGTGGACCTCGATCGCGCCGGCCTGCACGAGCTCGTCGTGGGACCAGCCGCCCGTACGGACCGCCACCGTCGACAGCCCGGCGGCGCGGGCAGCCTCGACGTCCCAGCCGGTGTCGCCGACCACCACGGCCAGGTCCGGTCGGCCACCCGCCTGCTCGAGGGCGGCGAGGAAGACGTCCGGCGCCGGCTTCGCCTCGTCGACGTCGCTGTCGGTGGTGAGGCCGTCGACGTCGCCGGCCTCCAGGCCCAGGGCGCGGAGGTGGTGATCGACGAGGTCGCCGGGCGAGGAGGTGGCGAGCACGGCCTTGGCCCCCCGCTCCTGCACGGCCTCGACCAGGGCCCGCGCGCCGGGGAACGCCCGGATCTCGGGGACGAGCTCGTCGAAGCGCTCCCGCCAGGTCTGCTCCACACCGTCGTCCTCCCTGCCGATGCAGTCCTCCACCAACCGGGTGCTGCTCGCCCCGATGAGCCGGTGGATCTGCGACGAGGGCACGTCGTGGCCGTGGGCGAGGAACGCCCGCCGCCACGCCAGCGTGTGCAGGTAGTTGGTGTCGGTGAGCGTGCCGTCGATGTCGAACAGGACCACGGGGTCGGGCATGGGGCGCTCCGTACCCGGCACGGCGGCGGTCCACCTGCGGGTGGAGCCGGCGTCATCCCGGCGGCGGACGACCGCCGGCGGGGTCGCCGGTACCGTTCGATCGTGCTCCGCAGCCCGGTGCAGTGGTTCCGAGACCGTCCCCAGCTGTGGGACGCGCTGCTCGCCGGCGTGCTCGGCACCATCAGCGTCGTCGGCCTGCTGACCATCGACGCCGAGGACGTCTCCTCGTCCAACCGCGAGGCCGACCTGATCGGGGTCCTGCTCACCGTCGGCATCTGGGCGGCCGTGGCCGTGCGGCGGCGGTGGCCCGAGCCGGTGGCCTGGGTCGTCGCCGGGCTGCTCATCCCGTTCTGGGTCCTCGACTACGTCGACGCCGGCACGACCATGGGCGTGCTGGTCGCCCTGTACACGCTCGCCGCGCACGTCGACCGGCCCCGGTCGCTGACGGTCGGGCTGGTCATCGGCGCCGCCCTCGTCGCCGTGATGATCACCGGGGTCTTCGCCGAGGAGGAGGACCTCCCCGCCCTCGCCGTCGTGGGCAACGTCATCATCCTGGCCACGGCGTGGACCGTCGGCGACAGCGTCCGCAGCCGCCACAGCTACCTCGCCGAGGTCGAGGCACGGGCGGCGGCGGCCGAGCGCGAAGGCGAGCGCGCCGCCGAGAAGGCGGTGCAGGACGAGCGCGTGCGCATCGCGCGGGAGCTGCACGACGTGGTGGCGCACAGCGTGTCCGTGATGGTCGTGCAAGCAGCCGCCGCGCAGCGCGTCCTCGGCCGCGAACCCGAGCAGGCGGCCGAGGCGCTCGGCGTGATCGAGCGGACGGGCCGCGACGCGCTCGACGAGCTCCGGCGCCTCCTCGGGGTGCTGCGCGAGGACCAGGCGGGCGCCGCCACCGCGCCGCAGCCCACCGCCGGCGACGTCGCCGCCCTGGTCGAGCAGGCGCGGCAGGCCGGCGTCGACGTGGCGCTCACGGTCGACGGCGACGTCGCCCAGCTGCCCGTGGGCGTGGGCCTCACCGTCTACCGGGTGGTGCAGGAGGCGCTCACCAACGTCGTGAAGCACGCCGGCCCCGCCCACGTCGACGTGCGTGTCCGCTGCGGCGACGCGGTGGAGATCGAGGTGTCCGACGACGGACGGGGCCCCCGCCTCGGCGACGCGCTGCCGTCCGCCGGCCAGGGGATCATCGGCATGCGCGAGCGCGTGGAGCTCTTCGGCGGCGAGCTCCACGTCGGTCCCCGCCCCGGCGGCGGCTTCCGGGTGCGCGCCACCCTCCCCGTGGGCGCCATCGCGGCCGCATGACGACTGCCGTCCGCGTGGTCGTCATCGACGACCAGGAGCTCGTGCGCACCGGGTTCCGCATGATCCTCGACGTCGAGGAGGGCATCGAGGTCGTGGGCGTGGCCGGCGACGGTAACGAAGCCGTCGAGCTGTGCCGCACCACGGGCGCCGACGTCGCCCTCATGGACATCCGGATGCCACGGGTCGGCGGGATCGAGGCCACCCGACGACTCCGCGACGCCGGGCTGGGCACGAAGGTGCTCGTGCTCACGACGTTCGACCTCGACGAGTACGTCTTCGACGCCCTGCGGGCCGGGGCCAGCGGCTTCCTCCTCAAGGACGCGCCGCCGGACGACCTCGTGCACGCCGTGCGCGTCATCGCCGCCGGCGAAGCGCTGCTGGCGCCCAGCATCACCCGGCGCCTGATCGAGCGCTTCGGCGAGGGCGGCACGCCCGTTCCGGCGCCGGCCGACGACGAGCGCCTCGACCGGCTCACCGAGCGCGAGCGCGGGGTCCTGGTGCTGATGGCGCGGGGCCTGTCGAACACGGAGATCGCCGAGCACCTCTTCCTCGGCGAGGCCACCGTGAAGACGCACGTGGGCCGGGTGCTCATGAAGCTCGACGTGCGCGACCGCGTCCAGGCCGTGGTCCTCGCCTACGAGCTCGGCGTCGTCACCCCCGGCGCCTGATCCCCCTCGGGGATGACCCGCGGATCAACCCCGAGCCGGACGACCCCGGCCGACGCCGTCCGTAACGTCGGCGCCATGACCACGAACATCGCCGCCCGCGCCGTCGACGCCGTGAAGGTGTACGGCTCCGGCGACACGCAGGTGCGGGCCCTCGACGGCGTCGACGTCGAGCTGGAGGCCGGTCGGTTCACCGCGATCATGGGGCCCTCCGGCTCGGGCAAGTCGACGCTGATGCACTGCCTCGCCGGCCTCGACCAGCTCACCTCGGGCCAGGTGCTCATCGGCGAGACGGACCTGTCGTCGCTGTCGGAGAAGCAGCTGACCGAGCTGCGCCGCGACCGCATCGGCTTCGTCTTCCAGGCCTTCAACCTCGTGCCGACGCTCACCGCCCGCGAGAACATCGTCCTGCCCACCCGGCTCGCCGGGCGCCAGCCCGACCAGGCCCGCTTCGACGAGGTGATCGCTGCCGTCGGCCTCGCCGACCGGCTCGACCACCGCCCCTCGGAGCTCTCCGGCGGCCAGCAGCAGCGCGTCGCCGTGGCCCGCGCCCTGGCAGCGGACCCGGCGATCGTCTTCGCCGACGAGCCCACCGGCAACCTCGACTCGGCGACCTCCGCCGAGATCCTCTCCTTCATGCGCAACGCCACGAGGGAGATGGGCCAGACCATCGTCATGGTCACCCACGACCCGAGCGCCGCGGCGTACGCCGGCCGCGTCCTCTTCCTGGCCGACGGCCGCATCGTCGACGACATGGCCGACCCCACCGCCGAGCGCGTCCTCGACCGGATGAAGCGCTTCGGGGACGACCTCGCCGAGGTGCGCTGACATGCTCCGCCTCAGCGTGCGCCAGCTGCTGGCGCACAAGATCCGCTTCCTCATGACGAGCTTCGCGGTCGTGCTCGGCGTGAGCTTCGTCGTGGGCAGCCTCGTCGTCACCGACACCATCCGCCGCAGCTTCGACACGCTGTTCAGCGAGATCACCCAGGGCACCGACCTGGTCGTCCGCTCCGAGTCGCCGTTCGAGGACCAGAGCTTCTCGGGCAACCGGGAGCCGCTCCCCCAGGACCTCGTCGCCACCATCGAGGGCATCGACGGCGTGGCGGTGGCCGAGGGCGGCGTCAGCGGCACCGCGCAGCCCGTCGCCCCCGACGGCGAGCCGGTGGAGACCACCGGCGCGCCGCTGCTCGGCAACTCGTGGGGCGAGACCGACCGGCTGTACCCCGTGTCCCTCTCCGAGGGTGAGAAGCCCGACGAGGCCGACGAGGTCGCCATCGACCAGGGCACGTTCGAGGAGTACGACTTCGAGCTCGGCCAGCAGGTCGACGTCCTCCTCCCCGGCGGCCGGGAGGCGTTCACGCTGGTGGGCACGGTCACGTTCGGGGAGAGCAACTCCCTCGCCGGCGCCCGGCTGAGCCTGTTCACGCCGGAGACCGCGCAGCGGGTGTTCGACCGCGAGGGCCTGGTCGAGGAGATCTACGTCGCCCTCGACGACGCCGCCGATGCGGCCACCGTGCGGGCGGCCGTGGGCGACGTCCTCCCCGACGGCACCGAGGTGATCACCGGCGAGGCCGTGGCTGACGAGGGCGCCGACGCCATCGGCGACTTCATCTCCATCTTCGGCAACGTGCTGCTGGCGTTCGCCGGCGTGGCGCTGTTCGTCTCCGCCTTCTACATCTACAACACGTTCTCGATCATCCTCGGGCAGCGGATCCGCGAGCTCGCGCTGCTGCGGGCCGTCGGCGCCACGGCCGCGCAGGTCCGGCGCACCGTGATCCTCGAGGCGCTGCTGGTGGGCACCATCGCCTCGGCCATCGGCATCGGCACCGGCATGCTCACCGCCCTCGGCCTGCGCGGGCTGCTGGACGCCGGCGGGTTCGGCATGCCCGCCGACGCCCTGGTGCTCGAGCCGACCACGGTCCTCGCCGGCTTCGGCGTGGGCGTCGGCGTGACGCTGGCCGCGTCGGTGATCCCGGCCCGCGCCGCCGCCCGCGTGTCGCCCATCGCCGCCCTGCGCGACGGCATCGAGGCCGCCCAGCGATCGCGCCGGCTCCGCCTCGTCGTGGGCGCGGTGATGACCGGCCTCGGCGCGCTGCTCGTGGCCTTCGGCCTCTTCGCCGCCGACGGGACCGTCGCCACCCTCAGCTCCCTCGGGCTCGGCGCCATCCTCGTCTTCCTCGGCGTGGCGAACCTCAGCCCCCTCTTCGCCGGTCCCGTGGCGCGGGTGCTCGGCGCGCCGGTGGCCCGGCTCTTCGGCGAGCCCGGCGTGCTGGCCCGGGAGAACGCGACCCGCAACCCGTTCCGGACCGCCTCCACGGCGTCGGCCCTGGTGATCGGCCTGGCCCTGGTCACGATGGCGTCCGTGGTCGGCACCTCGGTGAAGGAGACCTTCGCCGACAAGATCGACCAGTCCGTCGACGCCGACTTCGTCATCAGCGAGGCGTCGTTCGCCGGCTTCTCCCCGCGGCTGGCCGAGGACCTGGCTGCGGCACCCGAGATCGAGGCCGTGTCGGGCATCCGGTTCGGGCGGTTCCAGTTCGAGGGCAGCACGCGCGACGTCGTGGCCGTGGGCCCCCAGGCCGGCGAGCTCGTCGACATCGACGTGCAGTCCGGCGGCACCCTGGCCGACCTCGGCACCGACGGGATCTTCGTCCACGAGGACCCGGCCGAGGACCTCGGCCTCGAGCCCGGCGACGAGGTCACCGTGGCCTTCTCCGCCACGGGCGAGCAGACGTTCACGATCGTGGGCATCCACGCCGACTCCACCTTCGCCGGCAACTACGTCGTGTCGTTGGACGCCTGGGACCAGAACTTCACCGACCGCATCGACGGCGTGGTGATGGCCCGGGCCGGCGATGACGTCGACCCGGTCGCCGCCCGCGACGCAGTGGAGTCGGCGATCGCCGAGTTCCCGCAGGCCGAGATCGAGGACCGCCAGGAGTTCCTCGCCTCCCAGCAGGCGCAGATCGACCAGGTGCTCGTGACGGTGAACGTGCTCCTGCTCCTCGCGGTCGTGATCGCCGTGCTCGGCATCGCCAACACGCTGGCCCTGTCCGTGTTCGAGCGCACACGGGAGCTGGGCCTGCTGCGAGCGGTGGGCATGTCCCGCCGCCAGACCCGGCGCATGGTGCGCTGGGAGGCGGCGATCGTGTCGCTGTTCGGCGCCGTGCTCGGCGTCGTCGTCGGGCTCGTGTTCGGCTACGCCGCCTCGTCGGCCATGCCGGACTCGTTCCTCGACCGCATCGCGGTGCCCACCGGGACCCTCGTCGGTCTGCTCGTGCTGGCGGTGCTCGCCGGCCTCGCCGCCGCCATCTTCCCGGCCCGCCGGGCCGCCCGCCTCGACGTGCTGCGGGCCATCACGACCGAGTAGCGGCACTGCGACGGAGCCGTTCACCCTCCCGACGAAGCTCGTCAGCAGCCCGGGTCCTGCTCCGGGTGCCGGGGGCAGCGGAACGTCCAGTTCGGCGAACCGCCGTGGACGTCGGCGATGACACCGGTGGAGTAGAAGCGCAGCTTCTGCACGAGGGCGACGTCGTCGTTGCGCGGGTCGCCGTGGGGGTCCTGGTCCAGCTCGGGGGGCGGGACGTTCCCGTTGGGCGGCGTGGGGTTGCCCGAGTCCCAGTAGACGAGCGCCGACCCGCTCGGCGCGTGGACCGTGCCGTCGGCACCCGTGGCGAACGGCGTCAGGCCGAACGGTGCGGTGTCGGTGCCGGCGGCGACCCGTCGCTCCCAGTGCCGGCCCGGGGCCAGTGCCGTGGTGAGGTAGTCGGCGCCGATGGTGCGGGCCTCGACCTCGGCGGCGTGGTTCGTGACCTGGTAGTCGCCGAAGGCCACCTCGAGCAGCACCTGGTGGGGCGGCGTGTTCGGGTAGGGGTCGTCGGTCATGTGGTGGGCGTACGCGTTGCCCTCGCCGCGATCCCACAGCATCTGCAGCAGCGCGAACACGAGCTGCTGGCCCACCTTGTCCGGGTAGGCGTTGTAGTTGAGCGAGCCGTACGCAGGGAGGCCGGGGTCGGCGAGGTCGATGAGCTCGCCCTCCCAGTCCACCGAGCGGTTGAGCAGCGTCGAGTAGTTGATGCCGGGCACCCCGAGCACGCTCTTGGTGAAGTCCGGTGCGAGCGCGGTGAGCGCGCCACCCATGATCCCGCCCTGGGAGTTGCCGTCGTAGTACAGCTCCTCGATGTCGAGCAGGGGCGTGCCGTCCGGCGCCTGGAAGGCTGGCTGCGTGACCGCCCCCTCCGGGTGGATGAGGGCCCGCCCGACGTAGAGGAAGTTGAGGAACCCCTGCTGGGCGCGGTCGGCGAGCGAGGGGAACAGCGAGATGTCGTGCAGGATCAGCGCGACGTTCACGATGTCCTCGGTCGCCATGCCGATCCAGTCGACGGCGCACATGGCGTGGCCGCCGTTGCGGAGGTCCCCGGTGGAGCCGCCCTCGCCCTCACCCCGCCCGCCGAGCAGGCCGTGGCCGTACAGCGTGGGCTTGGCGCCACCGGGCACGTCGGTGCGGAGCTTGCAGGTGAACTCGGCCTCGAGCGTCGGGAGCAGCGGGTTCTGGATGGGGGTGTCCATCGGGCCTGGCGCCGGTGACTCGTAGACGAAGCGGGACTGCGGGACGACCACCGGCACCTCGTCGGCGAGGTCGACCAGGTCACTCACGCCGGGGTCGTTGGCGCGCAGCTCCGCCGGCAGCTGGTCGTAGAGGTCGCCGGCTGCGGCCACGGCGGACGGGTCGAGGCCGTCCTGCGGGGTGGTCAGGTAGTTCGGGACGGTGACCGAGCCGTGCACCGTGCGGGTGGTGCCCTCGTCGACCACCTCCCCGATCGTGATCGCCGGCGAGTCGCCCTCGACCACGAGGTCGGCCAGGTCCGTGTCGCCGAGCTGGGCGAAGGCGTCGTCGCGGATGGCGAGCGCCCGGCCGGCGAGGTTCTCCGCCGACGCCACGTGGAAGTCCCAGGCCAGGTACAGGTCGGACACGTCGACGCCACTGGCGTCGAGGCGGGTGAAGATGTCGCCGTAGCGGGCGGCGTCGTCTGCCGGGTCGATGTCGGCGGGCGCCGGGAACGCCGGCGCCACCGGCTCCTCGCAGACCTCGGCCGGCGGGTTGCCCTTGCCCTTCCCCTTGCCGGGATGCGGACGGCACTCGGGCGCCGGCGGGGGCGTGAAGCCGTCGCGCAGGGCGGTGAAGGCGGGCGTCGGCGCCAGCTCCGTGCCGTCGGCAGCACGCAGGTCGCGCAGGGCGACGATGTAGCGGTGGCCCTCCTCGAAGTTCACGAGGGGCCGGACGATGAGGGTGCGGTCGCGCCCCTCCTCGATCGTGACGGCGTGCTCGTCGAGCTCGGCCCAGTAGGGGTGGCGCTCACCGGTGTCGGCGTCGAGCAGGACGATGGGGGCGTCAGGTGCCATCGACAGCTCGGGCGCCTCCAGCACCGCGTCGGGCAGGGCGTCGCGCACGGCGAACGGGTCGCCCATGCCCGGGCCGGTCTCCGGCTCCGGGTCCAGACCGAACGTGGCGGTCAGGTCGAGCTGGGGCACGTAGGTGAGGACCATCGCCCCGGGGGAGAACCCGTCGTTCCGGTTCCACTCGGTGGGGTCCATCGGCTTGGCACCGAGGCTGCGGGGCGTGGCCAGCGGCGACAGGTCGACCCGCCGACCCGTCGGGGTGCTCGGGTCCAGGGTGGTGAACCGGTCGTTGGGGAACGGCAGCAGGCAGAGACGCGTGTCGAGCTCGTCGCAGGCACCGGCGGCGGTGGCGACCGCATCGGCGGCGAGATCGGTCGGCGGGCGCTGCTCGTCCGCGCCGGCCCCGGGGAGGAGGGCCGCGGCGGCTCCGAGGGCGGCGACGGCGACGATGGTGGCGCGCACGGAGCGGCGCATGGTGTGACCTCCGGTCGGTAGGACCGGGTCCCGCCCCGGCCGACCCGCGCGTCTTCGCCGGCCGACCCGGGTGTTCCTGCCGGTAACCCGCCTCCGAGACCGGCAGCGGCTCCGTCCGACGCCTCCTCGAAACTGGCAGCGGCTCCGTTGCACCCGTCTCCGAGAAACTGGCAGCGGCTCCGTTGCATCCGGCCGGGGCAGCGGTCTGCGCCGATCAGCCGACGGTGCGGAACCCCGCCTCACCCGGGCGGGTCCCCGCCGGCTGCACGCGGACGTCGTCGACCCTCGCGTGCGGAGGCCCCTGGTGGAGCCACGCCACCAGCTCGGCCACGGCCGCCTCGGGGCCCTGCGCCTCGAGGCGCACGGACCCGTCGTGGTGGTTCCGGACCCAACCGGTCAGCCCCAGCGCCGTCGCCCGCTGCTCCGTGTACCAACGGAACGACACGCCCTGCACCCGTCCGGTGACGGTGGCGGCCCGACGCACGACGTCCATGCCCTGAGTGTGCTCCGCGCGCAAGGGAGGCGCTGCCAGTTCCGAGAGGGCGTGCAACGGAGCCGCTGCCAGGTCCGACGGTGGGTCAGCCGGCGCGGCGGCCGACGAGGTGGAAGAGGCGGCTGAGCCGGCGGTAGGGGTCGCGTCGGCTGGCCTCGAGCTCGACGGCGAGGGCGACATCGACGTCGGCGAGCTGGTCGCCCGGTGCCCAACCGTCGCTGAACAGGCGCACGCCGTACCAGGCCACCGGCGCGATCCCACGGTGGGCGAGCGCGGCCGACAGGTCGTCGATGTGATCGGCGCGGGTGTCGATGCCGAGGGCGTTCACCTGGCGCTGCGCGTCGAAGGCGTCCAGCGCGCCCGACCAGTCGCCCTTCAGGGCCGGGAACACGGCGAGGGCGTCGACGTTCTTGGCGACGATCGACACCACGGCGCCCGGGCCGGCGAGCGCGCCGAGCGAGTCGAGGAAGGGCTCGCGATCCTCCACGTAGACGATCACCCCGTGGCACAGCACGGCGTCGAACCGGTCACCGAGCACGCCGGCGGCGTCGGCGCCTGCGCACTCCACGAGGTGCACCCGGTCGCGCACGTCCGCCGGCTCGCCGGCCAGCGCAGCGCGGGCACGGTCGAGCATCGCCGCCGACGGGTCGGCGATGGTCACGTCGCATCCCCGGCGGGCCAGGGGGAGCGACTGGGTGCCGTCGCCGCCCCCGACGTCGACCACCCGGACCGGGCCCGGCGGCAGGTGCTCGGCGAGGTGGCGGTCGATCACGTGGGTCCGCACGCGTCCGCGGAACGTCTCGTAGCCGGCCACGAACCGGGCGCCGGCCTCGTCCCACTCGTCGTCGTCCACGCCGACATCGTGCAACGCCACCGCTGCCAGTTCCATCGTCGCCCGGCCGGCGTGCAACGGAGGGGCTGCCGGTTCCGGAGGGCGTACAGTCCGCCGGCGTGCGCGACCGGGGGGATGTCGTCGAGCTGCTGCGGGGCGTCGTCCCCGCCGACCGGGTGCGCAGCGGCCCCGGGGCCGGCGACGACTGGTGCCACGACGAAGCGCTGGGCATCGAACCCGTCGTGCCACAGGCGGTCGTGTCGCCGACCTCCGAGGACGAGGTGGCCGCCGTCGTCGCTGCCTGCGACGCCCACCGGATCCCCGTGACCGCCCGGGGCAGCGGCACGGGCCTCTCCGGTGCCGCCGTCCCCCGGCCCGACGGCATCGTCCTCGCCTTCGACCGCATGGCCGAGGTCCTCGAGGTCGACGAGGACAACCTCGTCGCCGTCGTCCAGCCCGGCGTCACCCTCGACCAGCTCGACCAGGTGCTCGCCCCCCGCGGCCTCGTCTACCCGGTGTTCCCCGGCGAGTACGGCGCCAGCCTCGGCGGCAACGTCGCGACCAACGCGGGCGGCATGCGGGCCGTGAAGTACGGCGTCACCCGCCACCAGGTCCTCGGCCTGCGCGCCGTGCTCCCGTCGGGCGAGGTCATCAGCACCGGCGGCCGCTTCGTGAAGGGCTCCACGGGCTACGACCTGACACAGCTCGTGATCGGCTCGGAGGGCACGCTCGCCGTCGTCACCGAGGCCATCCTCAAGCTGTACCCCCGTCCGGCGCACCGGGCGACCGTGCTCGCCCCGTTCACCACCCTGCACGCCGTCACGCGGGCGGTGCCCGCCATCGTGCGCAGCGGCATCGGCCCGATGATCCTCGAGTACATCGACATGCTGACGATGTCGGGCATCCAGAACACCCTGGGCGTCGAGGTCGGTGTGCCCGAGGACGTGAAGCAGCAGGCGCTCGCCTACCTCGTGGTGCAGCTCGAGGGCACCCACGAGGATCGCCTCGACGCCGACACCGAGGCGCTGGCCGAGCTCGTGCACGGCCTCGGCGCCATCGACGTCTACGTCCTCCCGACGGCCCAGGCCACCCAGCTGATCGAGGCCCGCGAGAAGGCGTTCTGGCTGGCGAAGGGGGCAGGCGCCGACGACATCGTCGACGTCGTCGTGCCCCGGGCCTCCATCGATCCGTTCCTCACCGCCGTGTCGCAGCTGGCCCAGGAGCGGGAGACGTTCATCGCCGGCTGCGGCCACGCAGGCGACGGCAACGTGCACCTCTCCGTCTTCCAGGGCGACCCGGTGAGGCGCAAGGAGATGATGCTCGAGCTGTTCCGCCTGGGGATGGCCCACGGGGGTGCCATCTCCGGCGAGCACGGCCTCGGCCGCACGAAGAACGAGTACTGGCTCCAGCTCGAGGACCCGGCCAAGGTCGCCCTCATGCGCCGCATCAAGGCGGCGTTCGACCCCAACGGCATCCTCAACCCCGGCGCGGTGTTCGGTGGCTGAGCACTCGTCCAGCACCCGCGCCCGTGCTCCGGTAGCGTCGCCGCCCCGGGCCGGCGGGTGGATGCCGGCACCACACCGCCATGGGGGACCCACGCCGTGACCCGACGGATCGCTGCCCTGCTCGCACTCCTCGCCCTCCTCTTCGGCGCCGTGGCCTGCGGTGGGGACGACGACGATGCCGGGGGCGCGGACGACTCGTCGAGCGAGACCACCGAGGCCGGGGACACCGGCACGGGCACCGACGAGGGCGACGACGACGTCGACCCCGACGGTGTGGTGCGCATCGGCTACGACCTGGTCTCCGAGGCCAAGGGCGGCTTCACGCTGAACCCCAAGGAGTCGCTCACCAACGTGGGCGACCTGGGCGTCTACCAGTGGATCTACGGCAGCCTCGTGCATCGCACCGCCGACGGCGAGCTCGTCCCCGATCTGGCCGAGAGCGCCGAGGTCGTCGACGCGAACACCGTGGAGGTCGTCCTGCGCGACGGCGTCGAGTACTCCGACGGCACGCCGATGACGCCCGAGGACGTGAAGGCCTCGATCGAGAGCAACCTCGAGGACCCGGCCTCGCCGGCGTTCAACGCCGACTTCCACTCGCTCGAGTCGATCACGGTGTCCGAGGACGGCACCCTGGTGTTCTCGATCCCCGACGGCACGGCGCCCAGCTGGTTCGACTCGTTCATCGCCAACGTCGAGACCGTGCCCGTCCGGCTCGACAACGACTTCCGCGCCCCGGTCGGCGCCGGCCCGATGGTCGTCACGTCGTTCCGGCCTGAGCAGACGTTGGTCCTCGAGAAGAACCCCTCGTACTGGGACGCCGACGCCATCCAGGTCGCCGGCGCCGAGCTCATCCACGTCAGCGGCGCCCAGTCGGTGTCGGCCGCGCTGCGCTCGGGCCAGATCGACTTCGGCTCCATCGACAACACCCAGCTCGACGCCGTGCGCGGCACGCACGAGATCGCGTCCCGCGCTGCCCAGGACCGCATCATCACGCTGCCGATGTGCAAGACCGTCGCTCCGTTCGACGACGCCCGGGTGCGACGGGCGCTGAGCATCTCGATCGACCGCGACGCGATCAACGAGGCGCTCTACGGCGGCACCGCCATCCCGGCCGCCACGCAGTTCCCGCCCGACCACCCCCTCTACCTCGACGGCATCGAGGAGGCGGTCGCCTTCGATCCGGACGAGGCCCGCGAGCTGGTGGCGGAGGCCGGCGCCGAGGGCGTGACCTTCGACCTGATGGTGCTCGACGTGCTGGGCATGGGCGACGTCGCCCAGGTCATCCAGCAGCAGTGGGCCGACGTCGGCATCGAGGCGAACCTGGTGAACGCCACGAACTTCGTCCAGGACTACTGGATCGACAAGAAGGCGCCGATGGCGCTCATCCCGCTCATGAGCGACCCGCTCGCGCAGTGGGTGGGTGACGCGACGTTCAACCACTGCCCGCTGAACGACCCGGTGCTCGAAGAGCTCACCGCCCAGACCGAGGGCATCAGCCAGGACAGCGACGAGGCCGCCGAGGTCTGGGGGCAGATCCAGCAGCACATGATCGACGAGGCCCTCGGCATCTTCGTCCTGTACCAGCCCTCGATCACCGCGTACGACGCCGAACGCCTCGGCGGCGAGGTGCGGGAAGGCGGCTACTTCATCCCGCTGCCCGACCTCTGGGACCTGTACGTCAAGGCCTGACGGTCACGCCATCGCGTCGAGCAGCTGCCGGCAGGCCTGCTCGCACGCCCGGCAGCTGGCGGCGCAGACCGCGCAGTGCTCCATCCCGTGCTCGCCGTGGCGGGCGCACTCGTCGCCGCACAGCCGGCAGGCGAGGGCGCACGCCTCGAGCACGGCGCGGGTCAGCGCGGGCTCGTAGGCGGTCTGGCGACCGAGGATCCGGGCCGCCGCGGTGCACGCGTCGGCGCAGTCGAGGTTCCGGCGGATGCACGTGACCTGGGCGGCCACGTCGTCCTCGGCCAGGCAGGCGTCGGCGCACTGGGTGCACGTGCTGGCGCACTCGGCCATGGCGTCGAGCGCCGCGGCGAGCTGGTCGGCGTCGAAGCCGAAGTCGGCGGGGTGGGTGTCGAGCATCTGGGCGGTGGTGGTCATGGCGTCCTCCGTCGTCGGGTGCGGCCCGCCCCACAGGGTCCCTAACCGGCCCGGCCCGGTCGGAGACGGACCGGATGACACGGTCGGGCCGAGGACGTACGGTCGGGGCCATGACCCGACCCGACCACCACGAGGTCGTGGACGCGACCGTCGCCACCGAGGACTCCATGCGCCCCCAGCGGGTGCCGGTCCGCATGTACGAGGCACCCGAGGCGCTGGTGATCGTCGCTCCCATGTGCGCGGTGCAGCGCAGCGACGTGCACATCGAGAAGCGAGGCCGCCAGGTCCGCCTGTGGGCCCACCTGCGCAGCGCCGCGCCCCGCGACTACCTGCTCGACGAGTGGGACTTCGGCGGCTACGAGCGCGACCTCGAGGTGCCCGAGGGCTACGGCGCCGGCATCGAGGCCACGCTCACCAACGGCCAGCTCGTCGTGCGCTTGCTGAAGGGCGCCGACGTGGGCGACATGCGGGCCCAACCCGAGGGCGCCGACTTCAGCTGACCTCGCCGGCCAGCCGACCGTCGCGGTCTGGGCCGCGCCCCCGGAGGTGATCAGGGAGCGGTCGCCCGGATGCGGACCGGGCCCTTCCACGGCGCCGTGGGATCGAGGCGCTCGCCCTTCTGCGTGACCTCCACC
>DASUEE010000325.1:0-37262 GCA_036275235.1 Acidimicrobiales bacterium
GCGGTCGAGCACGGGTTCGGGGACCGGCACCATCGGGCCGAGGCGGGGCCGGGCGGAGGCGGCGCCGCCGGCGAGGGCGATGGGGGGCGTCGGCGCGCCGGGTCCGGGTGGCGGGAGCGGGGTGGTCTCGGCCATGCGGGCCGCCACTGTACGGAACGGCCCGGCGCGCACGACCCCCCACCGGTTCTGGCAGTCCTGACGGAACGCGTTCCGCGGTGACTGCCAGAAGCAGTCGGGGGCGGGGTCAGCGGCGGGCGCGCTCGGCGGGGTCCTGACGGTAGAAGCCCCGCAGCACGCCGTAGAGCTCGGGGTGGTGCGCCTCCAGGTCGAGCGGGCGCTGGATGAACACCTCGCTGGCGACGGCGAAGAACTCGCTGGGGCTGATCGCCGCGTAGGGCCGCAGGACGGGGTCGGCGTCGGGGTGGCGGCGCAGGCGGCGGTACGCCCGGGTGCACACCTCGACCCACTCCGCCCGCTCGGAGCGACCCTCGACCTCCGGGGTGCCGTCGAAGAGCCCGTCGGCGGCATCGAGCTTGTGCGCCAGCTCGTGCACGACGACGTGCTGGCCCCGCTCGGGCCGGCGCACGTCGCGCCGGGCCGCCGCCCACGACAGCACCACCGGACCCTGCCGGTCGCGCGCGTGCCCGAGCAGCCGCTGGGGGCCGTCGGCGACGACGCCCGCCACCGTCGTGGTCCGTGGCCCCGTCCGGGTGAACGCCCGCGGGTGGACGATGACGGCCCGCACGTGGCGCCAGGCGTCGAGGTCGAGGCCCAGCCCGAGGACCGCAGCGCTCGCGGCCACGGTCACGACGACCTCGGGTGTGAGGTCGAACCCGCGCGCTGCCTCCCACCGCCATCGCCGCACGAAGTGCTCGGTGAGCGCGCCCGCCCGGGCGCGCTCGTCGTCGTCGAGGGGCGCCCACTGGGGGAGCACCTCGGCGGTGCGCTCCCAGCCGTCCAGCAAGCGGCGGGCCCGCCGGCGGCCCGACATCTCAGACGACGGCGGGATCGGGGAGCCCGGGCGCCTCGCGCTCCCGCGCCGCTCGTGCGCGGAAGCGCTCGACCTCCTCGCGGCGCCGGTGCTCGGTCCACCCGAGCTCGGGTCCGATGAGCGCCGCCGTGTCCTCGGCGGCCGCTGCGGTGGCCTCCCGCCGGAGCATGAGGCCGCGGATGCGGCGTTCGAGCACGTCGTCGAGCGTGGCGGCCATCTCGTAGCGGACGGCGTAGAGCGCCTCGGCCCGCAGGTGGGGGAGGCCCTCGATCAGCGGCTCGGCGAGCGAGTCGTCGCGATCGGCCATCGCCTGCACGACCCGGGCCTCGCCGCCGTGGCGCTGCTGGAGGTGGCGGGCCGTGCCCGTGGCGCCCGGGTCGTGCCCGTCGGCACCGAGCAGGCGCAGGCGGGCCGTGCGCGACCGCCGCTGGGCGCGTGGGAGGTCGAGCACGCCGGCGACCGCCGCCATCGTGTCGGCCGCCATCTCCCGGTAGGTGGTGAGCTTCCCGCCGGTGACGCTCACCATGCCCGTGGGACCGACGGCGACGGCGTGGCGGCGGGAGAGGTCGGCGGTGCGTCCCGAGGTCGATGCCTTGACGAGCGGGCGCAGACCCGCCCAGGTGCCGAGCACGTCGCGCTCGGTGATCTCGGTGGTGGTCGAGTGGTTGATCGCGTCGAGCAGGTACCCGACGTCGGCCCGGGTGCACTGGGGGTCGTCCATCGAGCCGTCGAAGTCGGTGTCGGTGGTGCCGATGTACGTGAGCTCGGGCTGCTGGCCCTCGGGCGCCGGCCACGGCACCACGAACACGGAGCGCTTGTCCTTCGGCACGGGCGCGACCACGGCCACGTCGTTGCGCACCAGCGACCACGGCACGGTCAGGTGGATGCCCTTGGCGGGCCGGATGGCGTGGGGGTGCACGCCCTCGTCGAGGGCGCGCACGTCGTCGGCCCACACGCCGGCGGCGTTCACCACGGCCCGGGCCCGCACCTCGATGCGGTCGCCGGTGAGCGCGTCCTCCACCACGGCGCCGGAGATCCGCCCGCCGGCGTGCGTGAACGCCACGACCGGTGCGTGGTTGGCGCACGCGGCGCCGTGCAGCTCGGCCGCCGTGCGGGCGATGGCCAGGGTGAGCCGGGCGTCGTCGGCCTGGGCGTCGTAGTAGAGGTAGCTGGCGCCGACCCGGTCGGGGTCGAGCGTGGGCATGTGGGCCAGCGTCTCCTCCTTGGAGATGCGCTGGTGGAGCTTGCCGATGCGGGCGCCGCCGGTGACGTCGTACATCCACATCGCCGAGCCGAGCGCCTTCTCGAGCTTGGGGTGGATGACCCCGCCCTTGCCGAACATCGGGATGAGGAAGGGCATCACGCGCACGAGGTGCGGCGCGTTGCGGAGCAGGCGCTGGCGCTCGCGCAGGGCTTCGTAGACGAGGCGGACGTCGCCGTTCTGGAGGTAGCGCAGCCCGCCGTGCACGAGCTTCGAGCTCTTCGACGACGTGCCCGAGGCGAAGTCGCCCCGCTCGACGAGGGCGGTGCGCAGGCCTCGGCTGGCGGCGTCGAGGGCCACGCCGGCGCCGGTGATGCCGCCGCCGACGACGAGGACGTCGAAGTGCTCCTCCGCGAGCCGGCGGAGGGCGCCGTGGCGCTCGAAGGAACCGGGGGGCAGTGGCGAGGGGATCACGAGGCCGCCTCGACGGGCGGGACGATGGTGACCGGGCACGGCGCCCGCTGCGCGACCTGCGCGCTGGTGCTGCCCAGGAGCTGGATGGGTGAGCCGCCGATGCCGCGGCTGCCGAGCACCACGAGGTCGGCGCCGACCTCGTCGATCACGTGGAGGACCACGTCGACCGGGTTGCCGTCGTGCAGCACGGCGCGGTGGGGGACACCGGCCTCGCGCAGCGCGTCGGTCCACTCGCCCTCGACCTTGGCGGCGATCTCCTCGCGGTGGGGCTGGGTCGGGACGCGCGGGCCGTCCGGCTCGAGCCGGTCGAGCAGGCCCAGGGCGTGGACGGCGACGACCTCGGCGCCCAGGGCCGACGCCAGCCCGCCGGCGAAGCGGACCGCCGCGGCGCTGTCGTCGGACCCGTCGACGCCCACCACGATCACCCGGACGCCGTGCGCTGCGGAGCGGTCAGCCATCCCCCGAGTGTGCCGGATGCTGGCGCGCCGCCGTGCACGGTCCCCGGTCGCTGTCACACCCCCTGGGTACGGTCGGATCCATGGGTTGCGAGCTGCGCTGGACACCGCACGGCGAGCCGGCGCTGGAGGCGCTGGCGGAGGTCGTGGCCGCCGCCCGTTCGGCCGACGCCCTGGCCCCGGTCACGGTCATCACCCCCACGCCGGCCGTGGCGGTCGCCACCCGGCGGGCGCTGGCCCAGCGGCTGGGCGGGGCCCTCGGCATCGGGTTCGCCGCCGTGGGCGACGTCGCCGAGCTGCTGGCCGCCCCCCGCCTCGCCGCCGAGGTCGGGACGCCGGCGACGGCCGAGGTCGTGGTGGCGGCGGTGCGGGTGGCACTCGACGCCGAGCCCGGCGTCTTCGGGCCCATCTCCGGCCACCGGCGCACGTGGGAGCGGGTGGCGCAGGCGCTCGTCGAGCTCGACGGCGTCGATGCCGGGGCTCTGGCGAGGCTGGCGTCCGCCGGCGCCGTCCCGGCCGAGCTCGTCCGGGTCCTCGCCGACGTGCGGACCCGGCTGGGCCACCTCGGGTCGGGCGCGGCGCTCCGGCTCGCCACCGACCTCGCCCGCGCCGGCGGGGCGACGGTCACGGCGTTGGGCACCGTGGTCGTCCACCTGCCGGCCGCACCTCGCCCGGCCGAGCTCGCACTGCTGGCGGCCCTCGCCGGCCACGTGCCGGTGGTGGTGCTCGCCGGCGCCACCGGCGACCCCGCGCTCGACGCGGCGCTGGCGTCGCAGCTCGCCGCCCTCGGCTCGCCCGGCCCCCCGCCGGCCCTCCCGCCCGCCGTCCCCACGGAGATCGTGTCCGCCAACGACGTCGACGACGAGGTGCGAGCCGCGGTGCGCCGCCTCCTCGCCCTCGCCGACGCCGGCACGCCGCTGTCCCGTCTCGCGCTCGTGCACCCGAGCGGGCCGCCCTACGCCCGCATCGTGGCCGACGTGCTCGCCGACACGGGGCTGCCGGTGGCCGGCCCCAGCGTGCACCGCCTGTCCCAGACGGCAGCCGGGCGGGTGCTGCTCGGCCTGCTCGAGGTCGAGCGGTCGCGCTTCGGTCGCCAGGAGGTGGTCGACCTGTGGGCCACCGGCGTGGTCGTCGACGGCGAGGGACGGCCCGTCCCGTCCGCCCGCTTCGACGAGCGCTCGCGCCGCCTCGGCGTCGTGCGCGAGGCCGCCCGCTGGCACGACGGGCTGACCGCCGACGACGCCCGCACCGACGACCCCGAGCGGCGCGCCGAGAACGCCCGGCTGCGCGGGGCCCTGGAGGACCTGGAGGCGCTGTGCGCGTCCCGTCCCACCACGTGGTCCGAGGTCGCGACGTGGGCGGGCCAGGTGCTCGACCAGCTGTGCGGCCCGGCGCGCCGGCGCTCCTGGCCCGATGCCGAGCTGGCCGCCGACGAGGCCGTGCGCAGCGCGCTCGGGCGCCTGGCGGCGCTGGAGGACGTCGAGGCCGACCCCGGCCCCGACGTCGTGCGCGACACCATCCGCACCGCCCTCGACGCGCCGGCCCCCCGGGCGGGGCGCACCGGCTCCGGCCTGCTGGTGACCACGCTCGACGCCCCACCGCTGGTGCCGCTCGACGCCGTGGCGGTGGTGGGGCTGGCCGAGGGCCACGTCCCGCGCATCGGTGGCGACGACGGCCTCCTCGGCGACGAGCTCCGCCGGGCCGTGGGACTGCCGGCCGCCGACGACCACCAGCGCACCCAGCGACGGGCGCTCCTCGCCGCCCTCGCCTCGGCGTCGGGCTCGCGCATCGTCACCCACGCCCGCCACGACCAGCGCTCCGGACGGGCGCTGGTGCCCAGCCGCTGGCTGGCCGAGCTCGTCGAGCAGCGCACGGGCCGTCGCCCCGAGACCGAGGAGCTGCTGGCCGGCACCGCGGTCGACGGCGTGACCCTCGTCGCGAGCCATGGCGCCGGCCTGGCGGAGGTCGCCGCGGGTCGTCTCGCGCCGCTCGACCTCCACGAGCACGCGCTCGCCGCCCTCGTGGCCGACGGCACCCTCGACCACCACCCGGCCGCTGCCGACCCGGTCCTCGCGGCCGGCGCCGAGCTGGTGCGGGCCCGGCGGTCCCCGCACTTCACCCGCTTCGACGGGAACCTCGACGGCGACGGCGTCGACGTCACCGCGCTCGGGGTGCTCTCACCCACCTCGCTCGAGACCTACGCCCGCTGCCCTCGCCGGTGGTTCTTCTCCCAGGCGCTCGGCCTCCGTCCGCTCGACCGCCCCGAGGAGATCCCTCGCATCCAACCGCGCGACCGAGGATCCCTCGCCCACGCCGCGCTCGAGCGGTTCTACGAGGAGGCCATCGCCGCCGGCTCGGTCCCGGCGCCGGGCGAGCGCTGGTCCGACGAGCAGCGCGGTCGCCTCGGCGAGATCGTCGAAGCGTGCTGCGCCGACGCGGAGGCCCGCGGCATCACCGGCCACCCGCGGTGGTGGGAGCACGACCGCGCCGAGATCCACCGGGTGCTGCAGCGGGTGCTCGACGGCGACGACGAGCAGCGGGTGGTGTTCGGCACCGTGCCCGTCGCCGTCGAGCTCACCTTCGGGCGCGACGGCGCCCCACCCCTCGCCGTCGACCTCGGCGACGGGCGCACGGTGCTGCTCGCCGGCCAGGCCGACCGCGTCGACGCCGGCGGTGGGCGGGTCGTCGTGTGGGACTACAAGTACAGCGGGCCGGGCGGGTTCGCCGCCCTCGCCACCGACGAGGCCGACGGGGGAGACCCCCTCGGTGGCGGCACCAAGGTGCAGCTCGTCGCCTACGCGATGGCCGCCGCCGAAGCAGAGGGCCTGCCCGCCGAGGCCGAGGTGCACGCCTGGTACTGGTTCCTGGCGCCACCCCACACCAACTCGCTGGTGGGCTACGCCGTCGGCCCCGACCTGCGCGACCGCTTCCGGCGCGTGCTGCGGGTGCTCGCCGACGGCATCGCGGCCGGGCACTTCCCGGCCCGGCCGGGCGAGCACCAGTACCACCGCGGCAACTTCGAGCACTGTGCCTGGTGCGAGTTCGACCCGATCTGCCCGCGCGATCGAGACGACGAGTGGCGAGGGGCGCGCGAGCACCCCGACCTGGCATCGCTGGTGGCGCTCCTCGAGGACGGCTCCGGCACGCTCGTCGGCGCCGGGGGGGACCGGTGATGCAGGTGGCCGACCACGAGGCCCGGCGGCGGATCGCCGAGGACCACCACGAGACCCTCTTCGTCGAGGCGGGCGCGGGCTCGGGCAAGACGTCGTCCCTCGTGAGCCGGGTGGTCGCGCTCGTGCTCGGCGGCGCCGACGTCACCCAGATCGCCGCCATCACGTTCACCGAGGCCGCGGCCGCCGAGCTGCGGGCCCGGGTCCGCAGCACGCTCGAGGCCGTGGAGGCAGGCGCGCCGGTCCGCTGGGTCACCGACTCGCCCGACGCCCGACGGTTGGCCGCCGAGGCGCTCGACCGGCTCGATCGGGCCACCATCTGCACGCTGCACGCCTTCGCCCAGCGCCTGCTGCTCGCCGCGCCCATCGAGGCACGGCTGCCACCGGCCATCGACGTCCACGACGACATCTCCTCAGCGCTGCGGTTCGCCGACCGCTGGCAGCGCTTCGAGCGCAGGCTGCTCGACGACCCCGCCGCCGCTGGTGCCATGCGCATGGCCCTCACCCTCGGCATCGGCTCCAAGGAGCTGCAGGTCCTCGCGGCCACCCTCGGGCAGAACTGGGACCTCGTGGAGGAGGCCCGGCTCGCCGGCCTCGTCGACGACGACCTCGCCGTCGACGTCGACCTCAGCGTCCTGCGGGTGGACGACTGGATCAAGGCGCTCGACGAGGTCGTCGCCCTGCGGGAGTGCTGCAACGACCCCGACGACAAGCTGTCGCGCTGGATCGACACGACGGCAGCGCCGCTCTCCGTCGCGCTCGAGGCCGCCCGCGACGACGTCCACGAGGTCGTGCTCGTGGCCACGGGCTCGCACGCCCGCCCGCACAAGGGGCTGGGGCGCAAGGACTGCTGGGCCGATGACGGCAAGGCCCGGGTCATCGCCGCCGGCTGCGCGGTGCTCGACGAGCTAAAGGGTGCGGTCGACGCCCTCACCGACCAGGTGCTGACCCGCCTCGGCGCCGAGCTCGCCCGCTACACGCTCGCCGATGCCGAAGCCCGCCGGCGCGAGGGGCGGCTCGAGTTCCACGACCTGCTGGTCCTCGCCCGCCAGGTCCTGCGCACGCGGCGTTCGGTGCGGGAGCGGTTCCACCACCGGTACCGGCACCTGCTCATCGACGAGTTCCAGGACACCGACCCGATCCAGGTCGAGCTGGCGGTGCGCATCGCCGCCGACCCCGACCACGACCCCGGCACGCCCTGGGACCAGGTCGACGTCGCCGAGGGCCGGCTCTTCTTCGTCGGCGACCCCAAGCAGTCGATCTACCGCTTCCGCCGGGCCGACATCGACCTGTTCAGCCGGACGGCGGCGCGGTACACGGGCGGCGCCACCAGCCTGCAGGTCAACTTCCGCACCGTCGAGCCCGTCCTGCGGTTCTGCAACGCCGTCTTCGAAGCGCTCATCGCCGAGGCCACCGAGCACGTCGACGGCGGCCCGCCGCGCATCGCCCAGCCCCCGTACGTGCCGCTGGCCCCGCACCGCCCGGCGCTCGTCGGCGATCCCGGACCGCCGGTGCTCGTCCTCGGCGATGGCGTGCCCCACGGCTCGGCCGACGAGGCCCGCCAGGCCGAGGCGCTCGACGTCGCCGCCGCGCTGCGCCGGGCCCACGAGGAGGGGTGGCTGGTCGACCCCGGCGACGGGGCGCGGCCGTGCCGGTGGGCGGACATGGCCGTGCTGCTGCCCAGCCGCACCACCCTGTCCCACCTCCGCTCGGCCCTCGACGACGCCGACGTCCCCTACCGGCTCGAGAGCGGCACGCTCGTGTACGGCACCACCGAGGTCGGTGAGCTGCTGTCCGTGCTCCGCGCCATCGACGACCCGGGCGACGGCGTCGCCATCGTGGGCGCGCTGCGGTCGGCGGCCTACGGCTGCGGCGACGACGATCTGCTCCGCTGGGTGCGGGCGCACGGGCGCATCGCTTACCTCGGCGACATCGTGCGGGCCGACGAGGCCATCGAGGCCGATCCCCACGCCGACCCCGTCGAGCGGGCACTGGCCGACCTGCGCCGACGCCACCGAGACGCGCCGTTCCGATCGATCCCCACGACCGTCGGCGCCGTCGTCCGCGAGCGGCGCCTGATGGAGCTGTGCCTCGCCGGTGCGCGCGCCCGCGACCTGTGGCGCCTCTACCGGGTCGTGCTCGAGCACGCCCGCCAGTTCGCCGACACCGAGGACGGCGGGCTCCGCGCGTTCCTGCGGTGGGCCGACCTCCAGCGCGACGACAAGCTGCGGGCCACCAGCCCCGTCCTGCCCGAGGCCGACGTCGACGCCGTGCGCATCCTCACGATCCACGGTGCCAAGGGCCTCGAGTTCGGCATCACCGCCGTGTCCGGTCTGTCCGCCCAGGACCCGAACGGCGTCCGCGGCGCCACGGTGCGGTTCCGGCCGACCGGCGGCTTCGACGTGCGCATGCGCACCGGCATGGAGACCGCCCGCTACGAGGCGGTCCGCACGCTCGACGAGGCCATGGACCGCCACGAGCGGACGCGCCTGCTGTACGTCGCGCTCACCCGTGCTCGCGACCACCTCGTGGTCAGCTCCCACCACACGGCTCGCGCCACCTCACGGAGCCACGGCGGCCGCATCGCCCAGCGCCTGGCCGCGCTCGGCGAAGAGCTCGACGACCTGGCCGAGCGCTGGACGGCGTCCGCTCCCCAGGACGCCCGGACGCCCGCTCCGCCGACGGTCGCCACGGATGCCGGTCTCCCCCGGGCCGGCGTCCCCACCCGCCAGGAGTGGGATGCCGCCGTCGCCGACCTCCAGCGGGCCCGCGACGCCGCGGTGCGCGCCGCCGGCGGCGTGCGCACCGCCTCGGCGCTGGCCCGACTGCTCGCCCTCGACGACGTCGCTCCGGACGCCGACCCGGACCTCGAGGCCGACGGACCCCGCCCCGGGTCCGCCGAGCCCTGGCGGCGGGGCCGCTCCGGCACCGCGGTCGGCAGCGCCGTGCACGCCGTGCTCCAGCACGCTGACCTGGCCGACCGCACCGGTGCCGACGTCGCCGGCCTCGCCCGCTGGCAGGTGGCCGTCGCCGGCCTCCCCGCCGATGCCGCCGCCCTGGTCGAGGCCAAGGCCCGCTCGGCGCTCGCCAGCCCGCTGCTCGCCCGCGCCGCGTCGTCGGACCTGTGGCGGCGCGAGGTGCACGTCGCCGTTCCCGCCGCCCGGATCCTCGGCACCGGCGGCGACGCCCCGGACGCCCCGGACGCCGAACTGGTCGAGGGCTTCGTCGACCTCCTCTTCGACGACGGTGCCGGTGGCTTCGTCGTCGTCGACCACAAGACCGACGACGTCCGCGGCGCCCGTGCGCAGGAGGAGGCGCTGCGCCGCTACGCACCCCAGGGCGCGGCCTACGCCCTCCTCGTCGAGACCGCCACCGGGCGCCCGGTCAGCGAGGTCCACTTCCTGTTCCTGCGCGCCGACGGCGCCGACGACGTCGTGGTGCCCGACCTGCCGGCCCGGGTCGCCGAGGTCCGCGCCGTCCTCGCCGGCGAGGTGGGCCCGTCGTGACCCGGGGACGGCCCGAGTCGCTGTCGGCCGTGACGCTCGGGGTCACCGACATGGCGGCGTCGTGCGGGTTCTACGATGCCCTCGGGTTCGAGGCCGCCTACGGCGGGCCGACGGCGCCGTTCACGAGCTACGCGCTGGGCGGCACCTACCTGAACCTGCAGCTCGTCGAGCGGACCACCACCGGCTGGGGCCGGTTCATCGTGCACGTCGACGATGTCGACGCCGTCCACGCCCGGGCGCTCGCCGCCGGGTTGCAGCCCACCATGGCGCCGTCCGACGCCCCGTGGGGCGAGCGCTACTTCCACATCGACGACCCCGACGGGCACGAGGTCAGCTTCGCCCGGCCCCTCGGCTCAGGCGGGGGGTAGCGCCGGCGGCGGGAGGCGCACCCCACCCGGGAGCGGCACCGTGTGGGGCCCCGGGGGCGGCGGCGGGGCGAAGCCCACGACGGGCCGGTCGCGGTGGGCGAACGCCATCACGTCGTGCCAGATCAGCGCCGGGATGCTGCCGCCGGTCACCCGGGCCAGCCCGTAGATCCCGCGCATGGGCACGTTGCCCTCGGGGAAGCCGACCCACACGGCCGCCGCCAGCTGCGGGGTGTGGCCCACCAGCCAGGCGTTGCCGTAGTCGTTCGACGTGCCGGTCTTCGCCGCCGCCGGTCGACCGAACGCCCCCCTGGTCGCCGTGCCGCGGAGGACGTTCTGCTCGAGCACGGCGGTGACCCACCGGGCGGTCTCGGGCCGGATCGCCTGCGGTCGGGCGGCCGGGTCCGGCGTCAGGTCGGCGATCAGGCGACCGGTGGCGTCGTGGATGGTGGACACCGGGGAGACCTGCACCCGCCGCCCATCCGCGGCGAAGCCGGCGTAGGCGGTGGCCATGTCGAGCGGCGAGGCCTCGTAGGAGCCGATGCCGATGCTCGGCCCCACCTGCGCCGGCAGCCCGCCGACCCCGAGCGACTCCGCCGTGTCCCGCACGGCCTTCGGGCCGATGGCCTCGGCGAGCATCACGTAGGTCGTGTTGATCGACTGGATCGTGGCCTCGAAGAGGGTGAGCTGCCCGTAGCCCCGTTGGGTGAAGTTGTGCACCGGCTTCGGGTCCTCGACGGTGGTGGGCAGGTAGGTCTCCGGCGCGCCGATCACCTGGTCGGGCACCACCCCCCGCTCGAGCGCGGCCGCCAGCACGAAGGGCTTGAACGACGAGCCGGGCTGGCGGCCGCTGCCCGCCCCCATGCCGCCCAGGGCGAGGTTCACCTGGGCCTCGTCGAAGCTGCGTCCCCCGACCAGCGCCTTCACGAAGCCGCTGCCGACGTCGACGACGGCGACGGCCGCCTCGGGGCCGGCGTCGTCCGGGAGGTGCTCCAGCACGGAGAGCCGAGTGACGAACTGCAGCTCGGGATCCAGCCCGGTGCGGATGGTGAGCCCGCCGCGGTACAGCTGGTCGGCTGGCACCTTCACGACGTCGAGCAGGTACCGGCGCACGTAGTCGAGGTAGTAGGGGAACCGCTCGGCGCGGTTCCGGCGGGGGAGCACCTCCGGCACGTGGCGCAGCGCCTCGTCGACCTCCGCCCGGGTCGCCTCGCCCGACTCGAGCAGGCGCTGCAGCACGACCCGGCGTGCCTCCTCCGCCTCCGCCGGGTGGCGGCGCGGGTCCCGGTCCGACGGCGCCGGCAGGACGCCCACGAGCAGCGCCACCTCGTCGAGGGTCAGCTCGGACGCAGGACGGGCGAAGTACTCCTGGGCGGCGGCCTCGAAGCCGACGGCACCGTTGCCGAGGAAGACGGTGTTGACGTAGGCGGTGAGGATCTCGTCCTTCGAGAACCGCTCCTCGAGGTCGATGGCGACCTGGAGCTCCTCGAGCTTGCGCTCGAAGGTGTCGTCGTCTCCCGTGAACAGGTTCTTCGCCAGCTGCTGCGTGATCGTCGAACCGCCCTCCGCGATGCCGCCCTCCGATGCGTTGCGCACGAGCGCACGCGCGATCCCCCGGGGATCGAATCCCCGGTGGTCGCGGAAGGTCTGGTCCTCGGACGCGAGCAGCACCCGCTCGACGTTCGCGGGCACCTCGCCGACCGGGTACGGCTCGTGGCGGATCTCGTCGGCGAACCGGCCGACGACCTGCCCGCGGCTGTCGAGGACCACGGAGGGTCGGGAGGCGGTGACGTCGACCGCGGCACCGAGGTCGGCGATGGCGGCCACGTCCACCTCAGGGTCCGGGAGCTCCGGGGCGTTCTGGTCGACGACGAGCCCGAGGCCGAGCACCGCGGCGGACAGCACCGCCACGCCGAGCACGCCGACGCCGACGACCGTCGCGACCAGGGTGCCGACGGCGCCGACCCGCCGCTGCGGGGAGCGCAGCGTCGTCGACCCCGGAGCCACGACCCTCACTCCGTGAGCGCGGTGGACCACCGGCGGACCCACGACGAGACCCGGCCGCGCTGCTGGAGCGGTCCGGTCTCGACCGCGAGGCCGCCGAGCGCGTCGCTGGCGGCGTTGAACACGGCGGCGAGCGCGATCGTGCACAGCCACCCGAAGGCGCACAGGGCGGCGATGCCCCCGGCGACCAGGCGGAAGATCCCGCCGCCGTCGATCTCGAAGCGCTCCAGGCCGAGCGAGGTCGTCACCGTCTCCTCGAAGGACTCGACGAAGCCGAACGACTGGACGACGTTCCAGACCACGACGACGGTGGCCACCAGGACGAGGCCGAGCAGGACCCAGAACACCGCAGCGAGCTTGGCCACCGAGCCCAGGCGGACCCGCCGGATCTGCATGCCCCGCGGGGCGACGGGCCGGCTCGGCTGGATGGGCGCCCGCTCGACGTCGGCGGCTCCGGCCGCCCGGTCCGGCGCCTCCTCCTCCGGTGCGGCGGGCGCCCGCAGCGGGCGGGGTCCCGTGCGGGGGCGGACCGGGCTCTCGTCGGGCGTGCTTCGTGGTGCGTCGAGGAGGGTCATCGTGGTGCGGCCTTCGTGCGGTGTCGACGCGGCCGTACCCTGCCCCGCGACGAGGCGAGACGCCGGTCGCCGCAAGCGTCACGAGATCGCAACACGGAACCGGACGAACCGGGACGACCTCGTCGACAACGATTGTCGACGAGCAAGCGTTGCGGCTATGGTGGCCGGGCCATGCGGTCCCCCTCCGAGCTCGCCGACGCCTTCCGGATCTCCGGACGCAAGCTCACCCCGCAGCGGGAGCGCATCTTCCGGATCCTGCACGAGAACCCCACGCACCCCACCGCCGAGGCGGTGCACGCGCAGGTGGTCGCCGACATGCCGTCGGTGAGCCTGCGCACGGTGTACGCCACGCTGCACGAGCTGTCGGAGATGGGCGAGCTGGTCCAGCTCGACGTCGGCACCGGCTCCGCCCGCTTCGACCCCAACGTCGGGGAGCACCACCACCTCGTGTGCGACGCCTGCGGCCTCGTGCAGGACATCGACCTCGAGGTCCCCGCCTACGAGGACCGGGCGCAGCAGGCTGCCGGGTTCCGGGTCGAGGCCACCCAGGTCGTGCTCCGGGGTCGCTGCACCCGCTGCGGCGCCGGCTGAGACCCCCACCTCATCCATCCACCTGCAAGCAACCCATCCAAGGAGCGAACCCATGCCCGAGCTGAAGGGCTCCAAGACCGAAGAGAACCTGAAGGAGGCCTTCGCCGGCGAGAGCCAGGCGAACCGCCGGTACCTCTACTTCGCCCAGAAGGCGGACGTCGAGGGCTACCCGGACGTGGCGGCGCTCTTCCGCTCCGTCGCCGAGGGTGAGACCGGCCACGCGTTCGGCCACTTCGACTTCCTCGCCGAGGTGGGCGACCCCGCCACCGGCGAGAAGGTCGGCACCACCTCGGACAACCTCAAGTCCGCCATCGCCGGCGAGACCTACGAGTACACCGAGATGTACCCCGGCTTCTCGAAGACCGCCCGCGAGGAGGGCTTCGAGGAGGTCGCCGAGTGGCTCGAGACGCTCGCCCGCGCCGAGAAGAGCCACGCCGGCCGCTTCCAGCAGGGCCTCGAGAACCTGTCGTGAACCCCGCCGGGCCCGCCCGGCGCTGAAGAGAACCTCGAAGGGGGCCGGGTGGACACGCCCGGCCCCTCGTCGTTCCACCCCGACCCCCACCCGGAGGCCGTCCCATGAGCCGCAAGCTGACCCTCGACGACATCTCCGACCTGCGCGAGTACGAGCGCGAGCGCGAGGAGTTCCGCACCCACGTCATCGCGCTGAAGAAGCGCCGGCGGGTGGGCATCGGCCCGTTCGTGACCGTGGTCTTCGAGAACCGGGACACGATCCGGTTCCAGATCCAGGAGATGGCGCGGGTCGAGAAGCTCATCAGCGACGAGGCGATCGAGGGGGAGCTGCGGGCGTACAACCCGCTCGTGCCCGAGCCCGGCGAGCTGGCGTGCACCCTGTTCATCGAGCTCACCTCGGAGCTCGCGCTGCGCGAGTGGCTGCCCCGGCTGGTCGGCATCGAGCAGTCGCTCGAGCTGCGGATCGGCAGCGGCGAGGACCGCATCGTGGTCCCGTGCATCCCCGACGAGGAGCACGCCGAGCAGCTGACCCGCGACGAGATCACCGCCTCGGTCCACTACCTGCACTTCCGGCTCGACCCGGACCAGGTGGACGCGATGGCCGACGGACCGGTGGAGCTGGCGGTCGTGCACCCGGAGTACGAGCACGCCACCTCGCTGTCCGAGGAGACCACGGCCGAGCTGCTCGCCGACCTGCGGCCCTGAACCGTACGTAGAGTAGTCCGAACGACCACTTGCTGTGGTTCCGGTTTCTCTGTACTCTCCGGAGCATGGTCGCTACGCGGAGTGAGATCGAGAGGCAGCGCCTGGTCAGCGAGCTGACCGGCGGCGACACCGTCCCCGCCGGCCGCCTGCTGCGCACGCGCGAGGTCGCGCTGCTGTTCGAGGTCTCGGAGCGGGCGGTCACCGACTGGGCGACGAAGGGTCGCATCCCGAGCATCCGGACGCCCGGTGGGCACCGCCGCTATCCGGCGGATGCCGTCGCCGGCCTGCTCGCCTCCGGCGGCGTGCACTGAGCTGACCGGTCCGGCACTCCTTGCCTGCCCCGCGCAGGGGGTGCCAACCTGCGGCCGCCGGCCGGTCGGTCGGCGAACCGCCCCCCTGCCTGCCGGAGTCCCCCGCATGAACACGAGCTGGGCCAGCCGCGCCGCCTGCCACGGGCTCGACCCGCGCCTCTTCTTCCCCGCCGAGGACGACGATCCCGAGGTGGCGAAGGCGGTGTGCGCCCAGTGCGCCGTCCGCGAGCCCTGCCTGGAGTTCGCGCTCGGTGCGCGCGAGCGCGAAGGCGTCTGGGGCGGGTGCACGGAGGCGGAGCGCCGGCGGATCGCGCGCCGGCGCCGGCGGGCGTCCTGACGTGACCGCCGCGGCGACGCCCCCGGCGATCGACGCCGTCGGCGGCTGGCGCACCGTGCTCGGCGAGCTGACGGAGGGCCACGACCTCCCCGGCGCCTCGGCGGCCGCTGCGCTCGCCTCGATCCTCGCCGGCGAGGCCACCGACGCCCAGATCGCGGCCTTCATCGTCGCGCTGCGGCTGAAGGGCGAGACCGTCGAGGAGGTGGCCGGGATGGTCGGGGCGATGCTCGACGCGGCCGCGCCGTTGGAGCTGCCGGAGGGGACCATCGACGTGGTCGGCACCGGCGGGTCGCCGCGACGGCGGATCAAGGCGCTCAACGTGTCGACCATGGCGTGCGTCGTGGCCGCCGCCGCCGGCGCCACGGTGTGCAAGCACGGCAACCTCAAGGCCTCGTCCACATCGGGGTCCTTCGACCTGCTCGGGGCACTCGGCGTCGGCTACGACCTCGACGGCGCGGCGCTCGGCGCCGTCGTGCGCGAGGTCGGCCTCGGGTTCTGCTTCGCCCGGGCGTACCACCCGGCCATGCGCCACGCCGGACCCGTGCGAGCCGAGCTCGGCGTGCCGACGGTGTTCAACCTGCTCGGCCCGCTGTCCCACCCCGGGCGGGTGCGCCGGCAGGTGGTGGGCGTCGGCGACGCCCGCAGCCTCGACCTCGTGGCCGGCGCGCTCGCCGCCCGGGGTTCGCGGCACGCACTGGTGGTCCACGGCGACGGCTCGCTCGACGAGCTCGCGCTCACCGGCCCGACCGAGGTGCGCGAGGTCCGCGACGGCGAGGTGGTCGGCGCCTGGCAGGTGGTGCCGGGCGACGTGGGCCTCGACGCCGTCGAGGCCGAGCAGCTGCCCGGCGGCGATGCGGGCGCCAACGCCGAGATCGCCCGCCGGGTGCTCGGGGGCGACGCAGGCCCGGCCCGCGACATCGTGCTGCTGAACGCCGGGGCCGCCCTGCTCGTGGCCGGGGTCGCCCCCTCCCTGCCCGACGGGGTGGCGCAGGCGGCAGCCGCCGTCGACGACGGCCGGGCGGCGGCGAAGCTCGAGCAGGTCCGGCTCGCCACGCAGGCGTGATCGTCGACGCCGGCGATAACGGTCGTTACGATCGGCTCATGAGCGACGCGGTGGCGAGTGGTGGGGACCCGACGCGCGACCGGCTCATCGGGGCGGCTGCTGCGGTGTTCGCCGAGAAGGGCTACGACGGTGCCGGCGTGCAGGAGATCGCCCGCCGGGCGGGCTTCACCACCGGCGCGATCTACGGTCGCTTCCGCGGAAAGGCCGAGCTCCTCCTCGCCGCCATCGAGGCGCACACCACGAACGAGCTCGAGCACCTCTTCGCCCAGCACCGCTCCGACGGGCGGGTCACCGACATCCTGACCACCGTCGGCTCCCACCTGGTCACCGATCCCTTCGACGAGGGCCAGGCCCTGCTGCTGGAGGCCTTCGTCGCCGCCCGCCGCGATCCCGAGGTCGCCGAGCTCATGCGAGAGCTGGTGCAGCACCGCGCGGAGACCTTCGCCGCCCTCGTCGAGGACGCGAAGGCCAGCGGGCTGGTGGTGCCCGAGCTCGACACGGAGGCCGTGGTGCGCTTCTGCCACGCCGTCGGCTTCGGCTTCCTCCTGTTCGGGGCGATCGACCTCGAACAGCCCGCCGCCGCGCCCTGGGAGCAGCTCATCGGGCAGCTGGTGCGCGCGCTCGGCGATCCGGTGGCACCCCGGCCGGCGCCGGGCCCGGACCACTAGCGGTCACCGCGACGACTCGCGCCCGGCGCGCAGCTCCGGCAGCCGGGGGAGCGGCGAGCACAGCGTGCCCTCGCAGTGCTCGATCTCGAGCCGGGCCGCGTTCTTGTCGAGCCAGCCGGCGAGGACCGTGAGCTCGTCGACGTCGGCGGGATCGACCGGCGCGAGGGCTGGCGGTCCGCTCCGGCAGGGATCGCCCGCGCCGGAGAGGAGCGACGGGGCATCCGCCTCCTCGGTGTGGGCGAGGCGACCGTCCTCGATCACGGCGCGGTGCCGTCCGAGCCGCACCACGAGCCGACCCGCCTGCTGCACGAGCCCGAAGCGCCGGACCCGCCGGTGGGCGTCGACGAAGGCAGCGGCGCGGTCGCGCACGTCGGCGGCCTCCTCGTAGCGCTCGGCCGCGGCGAGCGCGTCCATGCGGGCGACGAGCGGGTCGACCACGAGGTCGGGGTCGGTGGTCATCGCCCGCCGCACCCGGCCGGCGATCTCCGCGTACGCCCCCGCGTCGATCGCCCCCGCGCACGGGCACGTGCTGACGCCCAGCTGCGCCGGCGCGCAGGGGGCCTCGCGAGGCTGCCGTCCCGGGTCGGCCGTGCAGCGCCGCACCGGCAGCGCCGTCTCGACGGCATCGGCCACCTGCCGGGCGATCCGGGCCGAGGACAGCGGCCCGAGGTAGGTCGCGCCGTCGTCGCGCACCCGCTTCACGACGGAGAGCCGGGGGAACGCCTCGGCGGTGAGCTTCAGGTACGCGGCCTTGCTCCACGTCGTGCCCTGGCGGTTGTAGCGGGGGAGCAGCTCGTGGATCAGGCGGATCTCGGTGACGGCGGCCTCCAAGGGCGAGGCGGTGGCGATGTGGTCGATGCGCGCGGTCTCGCGGAGCAGCCCGCCGACCTTGCGGCGCGTGTCGGAGGAGAAGTAGCTGCGCACCCGGGCCCGCAGGTCGGAGGCCTTGCCGACGTAGAGCGCCCGGCCGGTGGCATCCCGGAACAGGTACACGCCGGGCGAGCGCGGGAGGCGGTCGGTGAGGGCGAGCTTGCGGGCCTGGGGGTGGGCGGCCGCGGTGGGCAGCTCGAGGAGGTCGTCGAGGGTGGCGACCCCGTAGCCAGCGGCGCGCTCCAGCAGGAGGTGCAGCAGGTCGGTGGTGGCCAGCGCGTCGTCGAGCGCCCGGTGGGTGGGCCGGTGGTCGAGGCGGAGGCGCTCGGCGAGCGTGCCGAGCCGGCAGTTCGGCACCTCCTCGCCGACGAGGCGACGGGCGAGCCCGCACGTGTCGACGGTGCGGTTCGAGAGGCGGGGCCGGTCGGCCCGGAGCAGGGCGGCGTCGAGGAAGGAGCGATCGAAGCGGGCGTTGTGGGCGACGAAGACCGCGTCCCCGAGGAACTCGAGGAGGCTCGGCAGCACCTGCTCGATGCGCGGCGCCGGCCGGACCATCGCGGTGGTCAGCCCGGTGAGCACCGTGATGGCCGGCGGGATGTCCCGGCCCGGGTCGACGAAGGTGTGGAAGGTCCCGAGCCACTCCCCGCCACGCACCTTCACCGCCCCGATCTCGCAGATCTGGTCGTCGACCGCCGAACCCCCGGTGGTCTCGAGGTCGAGCACGACGAAGGTGACGTCGATGAGCGGGGTGCCGAGGTCGTCGAGGCTCCGCTGCCCGTCCCGTTGCGTCATCACGACCATGGCCGGGGAGTGAACCGAACAGGTGTTCGCTTGTCAAGCGGGGTCCTCGGGCAAGCGCTGGATCCGGACCGCGAGCTGCCCATCGGTACGCTCGCCCCGTGACCAGCTCGCCCCGCCGCTACCGCTGCACGCGCTGCGGCAACCTCACGCGCTTCGACGTGACCAGCACCCGGCGCACCCGCGCCTTCCACCACTACTCGGTGGGCGGGGAGCTCGACGTCGAGGACGAGGAGGTCCTGGAGGAGTCGGTCGAATCCGTCGAGTGCCGGTGGTGCGGCACCGGCGACGGGGTCGAGTCGCTCGACGACTGAGCGTCGCTGTCAGACCCCCTCCGTACCGTGCACCACGTGGCCGGACCGCCGGCTGCCCGAGCGCCCACGGAGGGACCATGCCCGCAACCCCCAGCCCGTCCGAACCCCTGGTGATCGACTGCGCCACCTGCATCGGCCCCTCGGTGGGCGCCTGCGACGACTGCGTCGTCACGTTCCTGTGCGATCGCGACCCGGACGACGCGGTGGTCATCGACGTCGGCGAGGCACGAGCGCTGCGGCTGCTGGCCGACGCCGACCTGGTCCCCGGCCTGCGCCACCACCCGGTCGATCGCGGGGCCTGAGGCCCTGGTCAGGCGTCCGATGGGTCGCGATCGTTCCGGTATGGGGTGGTACCGTGCCGCCCCGCGGCCGCCGTCTGCCTGCCGCGTGCTCCGATGCACGATCTCACGCTCGTCGGCTTCACCACGGATCGCCGTGGCCTCATCTTCCGCAGCGCAGCCGGCGCGCGTGGGGACAGCTACGTGGTCCCGCTCACCGACGAGCTGATCTCGCTCGTCGCAGAGCTCGGCGACGAGGAGACCGAGGAGCTCGACGGCGCGGGCGGTGACGAGGTCGAGGAGGTCGCCGGCGGTTCCGTCCTCGTCCACGACGACCCCGGCCACCGTCCTCGTTCGATGCTGTCGGTCCGGGACATCCAGGCTCGGCTCCGGGCGGGGGAGAGCACCGCCCAGGTGGCGTCCGAGGCCGGGGTCGACGACGAGTGGATCGAGCGGTTCGCCCCGCCCGTGCGCGCCGAGCAGCGCCGCGTGGTCGACCAGGCGCTCGAGTGCCACCTCGAGCGGGCCCGCGCCGGGCAGTCGGCCGTCCCGCTGCGGCGGGCGGTGGGCATGGCGATGGCCGACAAGGGCATCGCGTTCACGATCACCGCGTTCGAGGCCGCCTGGTCCTCGCACCTCATCGGGCACGACCGCTGGGCGGTGACCTTCACCTACCGGCACCGCGGCCGGGACCACCGGGCCACCTGGATCTACGACTCCGGCTCGGGGGAGCTCACGACCTCGGACCGCACGGCGTCCCAGATCGGCTACGTGCCCGGCACCGCGAAGGTGCGCGACGACGCGGGCGTCGCCGTCGACGGCATCGTCGGCGACCCGGCGGCGACCACCCAGATCGGCGTGGCCGAGCCCGCTCCGCCCCGCCGCCGGCGGGCCAGTCGCTCGGCGACCGCGCCGGCCGGGGACGCGGTGCCGCCGGCGGGCGCCACGAAGGCGGCGTCGAAGGGGAAGCGATCGAAGGGTCGCCCGGCGTCGGCGACGCGGACCGCCGCGAAGAAGGCGGCCGCGAAGAAGGCGGTACCGAAGAAGGCGGCGCCGAAGAAGGCGGCCACGAAGAAGCGCGCCGGCAGCGGGAAGAAGGCCGCGCCGAAGAGGGCGGCGACCAAGAAGAAGACGGGCAGGAAGACGGCGGCGACCAAGAAGAAGACGGGCACGACGAAGAAGACGGGCGCGACGAAGACGGGCGCGACGAAGGCGCCGGCGAAGACGCGGGCAGCGACGAGGTCGGCTGCCCCGAAGAAGGCCGTGCCCCGCAAGGCTGCGGCGCCGAAGCGCACCTCGGCCACGAAGACGCCGGCGCCGGCGTCGCGCGCCGGCTCGACGGCTGCCGCCCCCACGCGGCCGGCGCCTGCCGCCGCCACCCGATCGCCACGACCCACGCCGGCCGGCCCTCCGGCGGCGCCGCCCCGCACGACCCCGCCGTCGGAGCCGCCGGTCCCGGCTCCCGCCCCGGCGGACGTGCTCCTCGGCGACGACGAGCGCCTGCGGATCCGGTCCCGTCGGGCCGGCGATCGTCCCGCCCGCGCCGAGCTCCCCGTCACCGCGCGCGACGTCGCGCCCCGGCCGGGAGCCGTCGACCTCGACGAGGTCCCGCTCGCCCCGGCGCCGCACCGCCGGCCGGAGCCCCCGAGCGGCAACGGCCGTCCTCCCGCCGGCGAGCGGCCGCCCGAGCTCGAGCGCATCCCCGACGCCCCGGGCGTGGTCGACACCACCGCCGCCGACCGTGCCGACGCACGCCGGGCCCGCGCCGCCGAGCGCAACGCGCCCACGGTGCAGTTCCGCAGCGGGTCGGCCGTGCCCGTCCGCCGTGCCGACGCCAACGGGGCCGGCCGGGTCCCCTCGCGCCGCCGCCAGCTCCGGGCCCGGTGAGCCCGTCGCCTCCCAGGTCGGCGGGCGCCGCGCTGCTCGAGCGCGCACGCGCCGCCGGGCTCGCCGCCGGCCTCGATGCCGTGGGCGCCACCGACGTGGCGCCGTTCCCCGAGGTCCGCCGGTCCCTCGAGCGCCGGAAGGCCAGCGGGGCCCACGCCGGCATGTCGTTCACCTTCCGGAACCCGCGCCGCTCCACCGAGCCCACCCGGCTCCTGCGCGACGCCCGCACGCTCGTCGTGGCCGCGAAGGGCTACCTCGAGCCCCGCCCGCCCCGCCCGCCGGGGCCCGTGGCCGCCGTCGCCCGGTACGCCTGGCGCGACCACTACGCCGAGCTGCGGGCCGGCCTCGACGCCGTCGCCGAGGTGCTGCGCGACTCCGGCCACCGTGCCGCGGTCTTCGCGGACGACAACGCCCTGGTCGACCGCGCCGCCGCGCACCGCGCCGGGATCGGCTGGTGGGGCAAGAGCGCCAACCTGCTCGTGCCCGGCGCCGGCAGCTGGTTCGTGCTGGGCACGGTCGTCACCGATGCGGCGTTGCCGGTGGCCGCCGACCCGGTGGCCGACGGGTGCCGCAGCTGCACCCGGTGCCTCGACGGGTGCCCCACCGGCGCCATCGTCGCCCCCGGCGAGATCGACGCCCGCCGCTGCCTGGCGTGGCTCGTCCAGGCGACGGGCCCGTTCCCGCGCCAGCACCGGGCCGCCCTCGGCGACCGCATCTACGGCTGCGACGACTGCCAGGACGTCTGCCCGCCGGGCGTCGGCGACGTCCGCGCCCTCGAGACCGAGGTGGACGAGCGCGCCGATCGGCGCGGCCGTGCGGTCCCGCACCACCAGCGCGCCGATCCTCCCACGGTCGCCGATCCGCCCGAGGCCTGGGTCGACCTGCTCGACCTGCTCGACCCGCGGACCACGGACGAGGCGCTCCTCGCCCGCCACGGCCGCTGGTACGTCCCGCGACGCGACGCCCGCTACCTGCGCCGCAACGCCCTCGTCGTCCTCGGCAACGTCGGCGACGGCGCCGACCCGACGCAGCGCGCCGTGCTCGCCCACTGGTGCACCGCACCCGACGAGCTGCTGCGGGCCCACGCCGTCTGGGCCGCGGCGCGGCTCGGCCTGCACGAGCTCGTGGCCGCACGGGCGGACGACCCGAGCCCGCTGGTGCGCGCCGAGGTCGCCCTCGCTCCCGGCGTGGTCCCGGCGCCGGGCGCGGTGGCGTCGACTCGCGTCCGCGTCGGCTGAGCGGGCACCCTGGCTCCGCGATGGCGCACCTCCTCGTCACCAACGACTTCCCGCCCAAGATCGGCGGCATCCAGACCCTGCTGGGCGAGCTGTGGCGGCGGCTGGACCCGGCGTCGTTCACGGTCCTGACCACGCCTCAGGAGGGTGCCGAGGACTGGGATGCGGAGCAGGCCTTCCGCGTGGTGCGCACCCGCGAGCCTGTCCTGGTGCCCCACCCGGGCCTGGTGCGGCGCATCGACGACCTCGCCGAGGAGGTCGGCGCCGACGTCGTGGTGCTCGACCCCGCGCTGCCCCTCGGGCTGCTCGGCCGCCACCTCCGGAAGCCCTACGACCTGCTCCTGCACGGCGCCGAGGTCACCGTGCCCGGCCGGTTGCCGGGGTCGCGCCAGGCGCTGCGCCACGTCCTGCTCGGCGCCCGCCGCGTCATCGCCTTCGGTGGGTACCCGGCGGCGGAGGCCGAGCGCGCCGCGGGGCGACCGCTGCCGCTGCACACCATCCCCTGCGGCATCGACACCAGCCGGTTCCGGCCGCTCGACCCCGCCGAGCGCCGGGAGGTCCGGGAGCGCTACGGCCTCCACGACGGCCCCCTCGTGGTCAGCCTCAGCCGCCTCGTGCCCCGCAAGGGGATGGACGTCCTGATCGACGCAGCGGCGCGCCTCGCGAGCCGGGTCCCCGGCCTGCAGGTCGCCATCGCCGGAAGCGGCCGCGATCGCCCCCGGCTCGAGCGGCGGGTCGCCTCCACGGGCGCGCCCGTGCACTTCCTCGGCCGGGTGCCGGAGGAGGACCTCGCCCTCGTGCACGGGATGGCCGACGCCTACGCCATGCTCTGCCGCAACCGGTGGGGCGGGCTCGAGCAGGAGGGCTTCGGCATCGTCTTCCTCGAGGCCGCAGCCGCGGGCGTGCCCCAGGTCGCCGGCGACAGCGGCGGTGCGTCGGAGGCCGTCGCCCACGGCGAGACCGGCTTCGTCGTCGACCCCACCGATGTCGTCGCCGTGGCCGACGCCCTCGGGGTGTTGCTCACCGACGGCGCCCTGCGCGCCAGGATGGGCCAGGCCGCCCGAGCCCGGGCCGTCGAGCAGTTCGACCACGACCGGCTGGCCCCGAGGCTCGCCGCCGCCATCGAGGAGCCGTGATCCCCGAGCACCCCCCGGAGCCGGCCGACGCCACGTCGGGCCCCGCCGCCGACGTCCCCGTGGGCGACCCGGACGCGGGCGCCGGGCTGGTCCTGCTCGACTTCGTCGGCACCGCCGCCCTGCTCGTCGCCTGCGTCGCCGGCATCGTCGCCCCCGACGGCGCCGGGACCTTCACCGCGGTCGCCTCCGGCGTGCTGTTCGCCGTCGGCGTCGCGCTCTTCGTCTGGGGCTACGCCAACGGCGTGGTGCGCTCCCGCGAGGAGCAGATCACGCTCTCCGGTCTCTTCTTCCTCACCGGCACCGCACCGCCGGTGGTGCGCTTCCGCCTGCGGCTCGCGCTCGCGGTGCAGGTCGTGCTCGCCGTCGCCGCGGCCAGCATCCGGCCGTACACCGCGGTCGCCTTCGCGGTGCTGGCACCGATGCTGGGCCTCGGGGTGATGGCGGCGTGGGGTGCCCGCCACGGGACCTTCCACCCCCGGGACGATCCCCGACGCCCGTGAGCCCGCCCCTCTGGCTCGTCATCCTCGGCCTCGAGCTGCCGGCCATCGTCGCCATGTCCGACTGCCTCCAGCGACCCCCCGACCACTTCGAGGGCGGCGCCGACGACCGCACTGCCTGGCGGCGGTGGCTGGTCGTCGCGATCCTGCTCGTCCCGGTCCTCCTCGGCTACGGGATCCTGCTCGGGTACTACTACGTCGTCATCCGCCGGAACACGCCGGGGAGCCCGCGATAGGGGGCGATCTGGCAGGATCGCCCCATGCCCGACCAGGCCACCCAGCACATGCACATCGAGGCCCCGCTCGAGCGGATCTGGGCGGTGCTGACCGACTTCGAGGCGTACCCGACCTGGGCCCGCGACCTGAAGGACGTCACGGTCGTGCAGCGCGACGAGGACGACCGTCCGAGCCTCGTGCGCTTCCGTGCCGCCGCCATGGGTCGGTCCACCACGTACACGCTGGCCTACGACTGGTCCGAGGAGCCGCACCGGCTGCCGTGGAAGCTGGTCTCGGGTGACATCCAGAAGGTGCTCGACGGTGCCTACGAGTTCACCGAGACCGACACCGGCACCGACGTCACCTACCACCTCGAGGTCGACCTGGCCATCCCGCTCCCCGGGTTCGTGAAGCGCCGGGCGGAGGCACGCATCATCTCCACGGCGCTGCGCGAGCTGCGGGCCCACGTGACCGGCCGGCCCTGAGCTCGGTGCGGATCCTGCTCTTCACGGGGAAGGGCGGCGTCGGCAAGACCACCACGGCCGCCGCCACCGCCCTGCGCTGCGCCGACGCCGGCCAGCGCACGATCGTGCTGTCCACCGACCCCGCGCACTCGCTGGCCGACGCCTTCGACACGCCGCTGGGCGACCTGCCGGTCGAGGTCGTCGACGGGCTGTGGGGCCAGCAGCTCGACGCCCAGGACCGCCTCGAGGAGGCGTGGGACGACATCCAGGACTGGCTCCAGGCGGTGTTCCGCTGGGGCGGGGTGGAGGAGATCGAGGCCGAGGAGCTCTCCGTGGTCCCCGGCCTCGACGAGATCTTCGCCCTCACCGACATCAAGCGCTGCGCGGCGTCGGGGGAGTGGGACACGATCGTCGTCGACTGCGCTCCCACCGCCGAGACCATCCGGCTGCTGTCGCTGCCCGGCGTGCTGGCGTGGTGGATGGAGCGGCTGTTCCCCATGGGCCGTCGCGTCAACAAGCTGGTCAGCCCGCTGCTCGGTTCCGTCACCGACCTCCCCGTGCCCGGCGACGACGTCTTCGCCTCGGTCGAGCGCTTCTACGAGCGGCTCGACGGCGTGAAGGAGCTGCTCACGGACCGGACGGTGACGTCGGCTCGCCTGGTCGTGAACCCGGAGCGGGTGGTGGTGGCCGAGGCCCGGCGCACCTTCACCTACCTGTCGCTCTTCGGCTACAGCGTCGACGCCGTCGTGGCGAACCGGCTCCTGCCGGACACCGTCTCCGACCCCTGGTTCGAGGACTGGCGCCGCCGCCACGTCGAGCACCTCGCCGCCATCGAGGAGGGCTTCGCGCCGCTGCCGGTCCTGCGTGCGGAGCTCGCTCCGCACGAGCTGGTCGGCATCGACCGGCTCCGCGCGTTCGGCGCCGCGCTGTACGGCGACGATGACCCGGCGGCAGCCCGAGCCGACGTCTCACCCCTGCGCCTCGAGCGCACGGAGGCGGGCGACGTCCTGTCGGTCGACCTGCCCTTCACCGACCGGGACGAGCTCACCCTCGGCCGCCGGGAGGACGAGCTGCTCGTGCGGGTCGGCCCCTACCGGCGGTCCATCCTGCTGCCCGACTCCCTCCGCCGGCGAGCGGTCGCCGACGCCGCCCTGCGCGACGGCGCCCTCCGGGTGACGTTCGCCCCCCGCTGAGCCCGCTCCCGGAGCTCCGGCTCCGCTGGTCGTGGATCGACCAGATCTGGTCGCGTTCCGACCAGCGAACGCCGAGGTGGGGCGGGTTCTGGCACGATGGCGACGCCATGCCCGACGCGCCCCACGACGAGCCCGGTCCCGCCGACGAGGTCCTGCAGGCGGGGATCGAGCAGTTCCAGCGCGCGGCCCTCGAGGCGATCCGGGCGGGGCGCGCCGTGCTCGACGCCGCCGAGTCCATGCTCCAGCACCCAGGCGCCGCCGAGCAGGTCGTGCGGACCGTCGCCGAGGTCGCCCGGAGCGCCACCGAGACCGTCGCCGGCCTCGCCGGACGCGGCTGGGCCGCCCGGTCGTCGCCGGCGGGAGCCGACGACCCCGGAGCCGACGACCCCGGGGACGACGACCCCGACGAGGGGCCTCCGCCCGGGTTCCAGCGCATCTCGGTGGAGTAGCGGGTGCGCGTCCTGCGCCTGCGCGTCGACGGCCGCCGCATCGTCGACCTGCACCCGTCGCTGTCCGTCGTCACCGGGCTCGACGCCGACCAGGCGGCCGCCCTGCGACGAGGCGTCGCCGCCATCGCCGCCGGCGTCGCCCCGCCGGGCGATGGCCTGCTCGAGGCGCACGGGCTCCTCTTCGACGCCGACCAGGACGACCTCGACCTCCTGGACCTGGCCACCGATCCGGTCGGAGCCGTCCTGACCGCCGCCGACCTCGCCCCCGTCGAGGGCAGCGGGGGCCTCGACGGCACCGACGTCCGGCGGGCCGCCGAGCGCGACGTGCTCCTGCTCGCGACCGACCGGCGGTGGGCCTCCCGAGCCCTCGCCGCGGCGGCAGCTGACGGCCCCGCCGCGCGGGACCTGGCGCGAGCGGAGCAGCTCCGGGTGGCCATCGCGCTGCACGAGGGCATGGACGTCGACGGCGTCCGCCGCGCCCTCGACGCCCACCGCGACGCGAACCGGGCCACCTCGCGCGGAGCCGTGGCGAGGACGATCCCCGGCCTGCTGGCGGCGCTCGAGCACGTCGGCCTGCACCTCCGCCCCGCCGCGGTCGACGGCGACGAGGTCCGCCGGGTCGCCGAGGACCTGCTCGATGAGCACGCTCGGCACGCCGGATGGGTGGTCGGGGCCCGCGTCGAGCTGGACGGGCTCGAGCACCGCCTGGTCCGCGCCCTGCCCGCGGCCGACGGGCCCCGGTCCACGCCGCCCTCGGTGGCCTCCCTGCCCGAGTCCGCGGAGCGCCGGGTCGAGCGCACCACCACGGCGCTCGAGGTCGCGATCGCCAACGCAGACGAGCGGCGCGACGAGGTCGTGGCCGGGACCGGTGCGGTCCCGGCGCGCGACCTCGAGTGGGCGCTGCTGCGGGCGCTCAGCGATCGCCGGCGCGACCACCCGGCGGGCAGCGTGCCGGTGGTCCTCGATCGCGTGCTGCGGGGCCTGGCCGACGCGGAGGTCGAGCAGCTCCTCGAGCGGGTCGAGCCGCTCGGCCGGGGCGTGCAGCTGGTGCTCCTCGACGACCACCCGGCCGCCATCCGGTGGGCGGGAACCGCCGGTCCCGCACGGGCCGCCACGGTGCACCCGACCCCGGCCCGCCCCGCCGAGCCCTCACCTACGATGCCGGCGGAGCCGTGACGGACGTCGCGGCAGAGGAGGAGGCTGCGTGCCCACGATCACCGAAGACGACATCCGCACCTTGGCCGCCGTCCGGAGCAACGGGACCCTCATCACGTCGTGCTACCTCGACGTCGACGGGAGCCGCTACGTCCGGCCCGCCGACTACGAGCGCTCGCTCGACGAGCTGGTCCGCAAGGTGCGACGTCGTCCGGAGGTCGACGACGCGGTCGACGCAGACATCGCACGGGTCGTCTCCCGCATCGGCGAGGGCTTCGACCGGTCTTCCACGCGCGGCGTCGCCGTGTTCTCCTGCGCGGCGCTCGACCTCTTCGTGGTCCACGAGCTCCCCGTGCCGGTACGCAACGAGCTCCTCGTGAACCCGGCACCGGCCGTCGGCCAGCTCGAGGCCGTCGTGCAGCAGAGCGAGAAGCTCGCCGTGCTCGCCGCCGACAAGCAGCACGCCCGCATCTTCGTGTACCGGCTGGGCGAGCTCGTCGAGCGCACCGAGCGCACCGACGACCTCGGCCGCGACTACGACACCGTCGGCGAGCACGACCGGGGCGGGGTCGAGGACCACCGCGAGGAGATGGCGCACCAGCACCTGCGCCGCGCGCTCGACCTGCTGTGGTCCGTCTACCAGTCCGAGGGGTTCGACCACCTCGTGATCGCGGCGCCCGACGGCGTGGCCTCCGAGCTCGAGAAGGGCCTGCACCCGTACCTCGCCGAGCGCCTGCACGGGCGCCTCGACCTCTCGCCGGTCGCATCCGAGCCCGAGATCCGCCAGGCGGCCCTCGAGGCCGAGCGCAGCATCGAGGCCGAGCGCGAGGCGGCGCTGGTCGAGGAGCTGCGGGCCGCCGTGCAGTCCGGCGGCCGGGGCGTCGTCGGCCTCGACGGCGTGCTCGACGCGCTCGCCGAGCGGCGGGCCGACCGGCTGCTCGTCTCCGACGGCTACGCCGTCGAGGGGTGGCGCTGCCACGAGTGCGAGCGCCTCGCCACCGTCGGGCGCCAATGCCGCTGCGGTGCCGAGATGGTGCACATCGCCGACCTCGTCGAGGAGGCCGTCGACGCAGCCGTCGCCCAGTCCTGCCGCGTCGACGTCTGCACCGGGAACGCCGACCTCGACGTGCTCGGGCGCATCGGCGCCCTGCTGCGCTACTGAGGGTGCGCGCCGTCGGCATCGACATCGGTGGGACCAAGATGCTCGGCGTCGTCGTCGACGCCGCCGAGCCCACGGTGGTGCTCCACGAGCACCGCCTGCCCACCCCCTACGGCACCGACGCGCTCGTCGAGGCGATCGCGGTGCTCTGCGGGCGGCTCGATCCCGGCGGCACGGGCCCGCTGGGGCTCGGCATCCCCGGCCTGGTCGACGTCGCCGACACGTTCCGGGAGGGCCCGAACCTGCCCGGCGTCGTCGACCTCGACGTGCACGCCACCCTGGGCCCGCTCCTCGGCCGCCCGATCCGGGCCGCCAACGACGCCACGTGCGCAACCTACGCCGAGTTCACCGGCGGCGCCGCCAGGGGGGTGCGCGAGGGGGTCCTGCTCACGCTCGGCACGGGCATCGGTGGCGGCGTCGTGGTCGGCGGCGTCGTGCAGCACGGCGCCAACGGCTTCGCGGGGGAGCCGGGGCACATGCTCGTGGACCCGCGCGGACCCCGCTGCCCGTGCGGCCGTCGCGGCTGCTGGGAGCGCTACGCCTCGGGCTCGGGGCTGGGCATGCTCGGGCGGGAGGCCGCGGTGGCCGGCCGGCTCGGCGCTGCGGTCTCGCTGGCCGGTGGCGACCCCGAGGCGGTGCGCGGCGAGCACGTGGTCGAGGCCGCCCGCAGCGGCGACGCCGAGGCAGGCGAGGTCCTCGACGAGTTCGCGTGGTGGCTGGCGGCCGGCATCGCCAACCTGATCGACCTGCTCGACCCGGCCATGGTCGTGCTCGGTGGCGGCGTGATCGAAGCCGCCGACGTGCTGCTCCACCGGGTGCGCGCCGCCGTGCCCGGGCAGGTGCTCGGTGCCGACCGGCGGCCAGAGGTGCCCGTCGAGGCCGCCCGCTTCGGCGAGCACGCCGGCGCCATCGGCGCCGCCGTGCTCGCGCTTCAGTCGCCGGGCTCGTAGCGCGCGAGCGCGGCGTGGATCTCCGCCCACGCGGCCTCGGACCCCTCGTAGCCGCGGGTCGAGGAGAACTTGTGGGGCTCGAGGTCCTTGTAGACGGTGAAGAAGTGCTCGATCTCCTCGCGGAGGTGGTCGGGGATGTCCTCGATCTCCGGCACGCGCTCCCAGCGGGGGTCGCCGGCGGGCACGCAGATGATCTTGGCGTCGGGGCCGGCGTCGTCGGTCATCCAGAACACGCCGACCGGGCGGGCCTGGATCCAGCAGCCGGGGAACGTGGGCTCCTCCATGATGACCAGCGCGTCGAGCGGGTCGCCGTCCTCGCCGAGCGTGTCCGGGATGAAGCCGTAGTCCGCCGGGTACACGGTCGCCGAGAAGAGGCGGCGATCGAGGCGGAACACGTGGCGCTCGTGGTCGAACTCGTACTTGTTGCGGCTGCCGCGGGGGATCTCGACCACGACGTCGATCGTCTGCATGCCGGTCATCCTGGCGCGGATACCGTGGCCGGATGGAGTTCCGCCGCATCACCGGGCTGCCGCCCTACGTCTTCACCATCATCGACGGGTTGAAGCAGCAGGCGCGGCGGGCGGGCGAGGACGTCATCGACCTGGGCTTCGGCAACCCCGACCTCCCGTCCCCCGAGATCGCCGTCGAGAAGCTCGCCGAGGCGGCGCACAACTCCCGCAACCACCGGTACTCGCAGTCCAAGGGCATCCCGAAGCTGCGCCAGGCGGCCGCCGACATGTACCTGCGCCGCTTCGGCGTCGCCCTCGACCCCGACACCGAGGTCGTCTCCACCATCGGGGCCAAGGAGGGCTACTCGCACCTGTGCTGGGTCCTGCTCGGCCCGGGCGACTCCGCCCTGGTGCCCTCTCCCAGCTACCCGATCCACATCTGGGGCCCGCTGTTCGCCGGCGCCAGCATCCGGGAGATCCCGATGGGCATGGGCGTGGCCACCGACCGCGGTGCCGAGCTGCTCGACCGCATCCGCCACCAGTTCACCTACTCCTGGCCCCGGCCCCGGGTGATCGTGGTGTCGTTCCCGCACAACCCCACCACCACCTGCGTCGACCTCGAGTTCTTCCAGGGCCTCGTCGACTTCGCCCGGGAGCAGGAGGTCGTGGTCGTCCACGACAACGCCTACGCCGACCTCGGCTTCGACGGGTGGCAGCCCCCGTCGATCCTGCAGGCCGACGGCGCCAAGGAGTGCGCCGTCGAGCTGTACTCGATGACGAAGTCCTTCTCGATGGCCGGGTGGCGGGTGGCCTTCATGGTCGGCAACCCCGAGGTGGTCGGTGCGCTGGCGAAGCTGAAGAGCTACCTCGACTACGGCACGTTCCAGCCCATCCAGATCGCGGCGACGGTGACCCTCAACGAGGCCACCGAGTACCCCAAGGAGATGACCGCGATCTACCAGGGCCGGCGCGACGCGCTGTGCGACGGCCTCGACCGCATCGGCTGGGAGATGCCCCGCCCCGGCGGCACGATGTTCGCCTGGGCGCCCATCCCCGAGCCCTACCGCCACCTGGGGTCGGTGGAGTTCTGCAAGAAGCTGGTCACCGACGCGCACGTCGCCGCCTCGCCGGGCGTCGGCTTCGGTCCCGGCGGGGAGGGCAACGTCCGGTTCGCGCTCATCGAGAACGAGCAGCGCATCCAGCAGGCGATGCGGGGCATCAAGAAGGCCCTGCCCGAGCTCGTCGGCTGAGCTCGGGTTCAGGCGGAGCGTCGGGCGCGGGCATCGGTGCCCACCAGCCCGTGCCAGCAGAAGTCGACGACCTCGTCGGCGACCTCGCTCGGCGGGCGCCCCCGGGCCAGCACCTGCGTGCGGGCGAGCACCGAGCTGACGCCGAGCACGGCCTGCGCCACCACGGTGGCGTTGCCGTCGGCGATGGCGCCCGAGTCCATCGCCTCCTGGACGAGGCGGCGGGTGTCCTCGAGCGCCACCCGCTCGCCCTTGCGGACGCCCGGGGCGAAGCTGGCCTCGGTGCGGGCGAACTCGATGAGCACGTACAGCTCGCGGTGGGTGGCCCACCACTCCATCGACGCCCGGATCGCCAGCTCCATGCGGGCGAGGGGATCGGTCTCGTCGCCCATGGCCTCGACCTGGACCCGCCGCAGCTCGCGCTCGCCGGTGCGGAGGATCTCGAGGAAGAGGTCCTCCTTGGACTCGAAGTACCAGTAGAAGACGCCCTTGCCGACGCCGAGCCCGTCGACGAGCTCGGCCACCGACGTCGGGTGGTAGCCGTTCGTGGCGAAGCGCTCGGTGGCGTACGCCAGGAGCTCGCCGCGCCGCTGCTGGCCGCGAGGGGTGAGTCGCCGGGCCATGCCCCGAGGATACTTGACCATCCGGTCAAGAACGACGACCGGCGGCCGTCGAGCGCTCACCGACGGGTCACGGAGCCCTCGCCGACCCGAAACCGGCCGTTCACCGACCGCTCGTACCGTCGGCGCATGATCAGCTGCATCGTGCGGATCTGGCTGCCCGACCGTCCCGGCGCGCTGGGGGAGGTGGCGACCGCCATCGGTTCGGTGGGCGCCGAGATCGTCGGCATCGACATCCTCGAGCGCGGGGCCGGGCGGGCCATCGACGAGCTGGCGGTCGAGCTCCCCGAGCACGGCGTCCCCCCGCTCCTCGCCGTGCTCCGCCGGGTCGACGGCGTCGACGTCGAGGACCTGCGCATCGTCGACGGCACCGCCCACGACCCGAGGTCCGACGCGCTCGAGCTGGCGGCCATGCTCGCCGGCGCCGGCGACCGGGACGCACTGCTCGACGCCGTGGTGACCCACGGCCGGCGCCTGCTCGGCGGCGACTGGGCGGCCGTCCTGCGCCTCGACGACGGAGAGGTCCGCGCCAGCGGCGGGCCCGCGCCCGAGGGTCGGTGGCTCGTCGCGTTCGTGGAGGGCTCCCGGACCTCGGCACGGGTGGCGGAGGGTCGCTGCGGACCCGAGGACGTCGTGTGGGCGCCGCTGCCGGGGACCTCGCTGGCCCTCGTGGTCGGTCGCGACGGCGCGCCGTTCCGGGCGCGGGAGCGTCGTCAGGCGTCGGCGCTCGCCCGCATCGCAGACGCCCGCCTGCAGGACCTGTCCCGCCGCGCCCACCCCAGCACCCGCTGACGCACCCCCATCTGGTCGTCGGTCGTGGCAGGCCGGGTGGTCTGGGCGACGCAGGGGCGGGGAAGAGGGTGGGCCATGGCCCTCACCCACCCGCAGATGACCGAGGATCCCGTGGTCGTCGCCGTCGCAGATCCCGAGGCCGCCCAGAGAGCCGCCGAGACGCATGCCGCCGTGATCCTGATGGTGTGCCTGCTCGCCCTGGTGGGCGGCACCCAGCTCCTGGTCGCCTTCCTCGGACAGCTCGCCTGAGCGCCCGCCCGGCGCGTCAGCCCGTCGCCCACCCCCGCGACCGCTCGACCGCTCGCAGCCACGTGGCGTGCGCAGCATCGGCGTCCCCCCGGTCGGCCACCGGTCCCACCTCGACGTCGAGCACCCAGTTCCGGGTGACCTCGTCGGGTGAGGACCACACCCCCTCGGCCAGGCCCGCCAGGTAGGCGGCACCCAGGGCGGTGGTCTCCTCCACCGTCGGGCGCGACACCGGCACCTGCAGCTGGTCGGCCTGCAGCTGCAGCAGGAGCTCCATGACCGAAGCCCCGCCGTCCACACGCATGGCGACGACCTCGTGGCCGCTCGCCGCCGACATGGCGTCGACCACGTCCCGGGTCTGGAACGCCATCGACTCCACCACGGCCCTCGCCAGATGGGCCCGGGTCGTGCCGCGCGTGATGCCGAGCACGGCGCCCCGGGCGTAGGGGTCCCACCAGGGCGAGCCGAGCCCGGTGAACGCCGGGACGAGCACGACCCCTCCCGTGTCGGGCACCGACTCGGCCAGCGGTCCGGTCTCGGCGGCGTCGTCGATGATCCCGAGCCCGTCGCGGAGCCACTGGACGGCTGCGCCGGTCACGAAGATGGAGCCCTCGAGCGCGTAGGAGGTGGACGCCGCGTCCACGGCGCCGAGGCTCCACGCGACGGTGGTGAGGAGGCCCTCGACGGGCTCGGGGCACTGCGAGCCGACGTTCATGAGCACGAACGACCCGGTGCCGTAGGTGTTCTTGGTCATCCCCGGCTCGAAGCAGGCCTGCCCGAACAGCGCCGCCTGCTGATCGCCGGCGATGCCCGAGATGGGGATGCCGGCCGGGACGCCCACCCCCACGGCCGTCTCGCCGAACCGGCCGGACGAGGCCCGGACCTCGGGCAGTGCCGTGCGGGGCACGCCGAACAGGTCGCAGAGCTCGTCGGACCAGGCGAGGCGCCCGATGTCGAAGAGCATCGTGCGCGACGCGTTCGACGGCTCGGTGGCGTGCACGCGCCCACCGGTGAGCTGCCACAGCAGCCAGGTGTCGATGGTGCCCACCGCCAGGTGCTCGTCGGCCGCCACCCCGCCCCCGCCGTCGGCCTGCGGGCGCAGCAGCCACTCGAGCTTCGAGGCCGAGAAGTACGGGTCGAGGACCAGCCCGGTCGTGCGGCGGACGAGAGGGAGGTGACCGGCCTCGGCGAGCTCGTCGCAGCGCGCAGCGGTGCGCCGGTCCTGCCAGACGATGGCCCGGTGGCGGGGCTCGCCGGTGCGCCGGTCCCACGCGACCACCGTCTCGCGCTGGTCGGTGATGCCGATCGCGGCGATCGGCGCGTCGAGGTCCCGGACCAGCTCGGCCAGCGTCGCGCGCACCGCCTCCCAGATCTCGGTGGCGTCGTGCTCGACCCACCCGTTGCGGGGGAAGTGCTGGGTGAACTCCCGGTACGAGGACCCGACGGGGAGGCCGTCCTCCCCGAACGCCATCGAGCGCACGCCCGTGGTGCCGGCATCGATCGCCACGACGACTGCCATGGGCGGAAGGTAGCGCCCGGCCCTCTAGCGTCTCGCCCATGCGCGTGGGCATCCTCACCGGTGGGGGCGACTGCCCCGGCCTCAACGCCGTGATCCGGGCCATCGTCCGCAAGGGGATCCGGGTGCACGGCGACGAGCTGCTCGGCTTCCACGACGGCTACCAGGGTGTGGTCGACCAGCGCTTCGTCTCGCTCGACGTGGAGTCCCTGCGGGGCAAGCTGCCCATCGGCGGCACGATCCTCGGCACCAGCCGGTACCAGCCCTTCATGGACGACGACGGCGTCGACCGGGTCCGCGCCTGCTTCACCGACCAGGGCCTCGACGCGGTCATCGCCATCGGTGGCGAGGGCACCCTCGGTGCCGCCCGCGACCTCGCCGACGCCGGCTTCCCGATCGTCGGCGTGCCGAAGACGATCGACAACGACATGGCGGGCACGGAGATGACCTTCGGGTTCCAGACCGCGGTGCAGATCTGCACCGATGCCATCGACCGGCTCCACACCACCGCCGAGTCCCACGACCGCGTCATGGTCGTGGAGGTCATGGGCCGCCACGCCGGGCACATCGCGGTGTGGTCGGGCATCGCCGGCGGCGCCACGGTCACGCTCATCCCCGAGGAGCCCTTCGACATCGAGGCCGTGTGCGACGCCATCGTGCGCCGCCACGAGGCCGGCCGGTTCGCCTCGATCGTCGTGGTCGCCGAAGGCGCGGTGCCGGCGCCGGGGAGCCTGCAGATCCTGCCCCCGGAGGTCGACGTGTACGGCCACCAGCGCCTCGGCGGGATCGGCACCGTCATCGGCGCAGAGATCGAGCGCCGCACCGGCTACGAGACCAGGGTGACGATCCTCGGCCACGTGCAGCGGGGCGGCACGCCGAACGCGTACGACCGCGTGCTGGCCACCCGCTACGGCGTGGCCGCCATCGACCTGGTCCACGAGGGCCGCTACGGCCAGATGGTGTCGCTGCAGGGCGACCGCATCGTCGACATCTCCCTCGCCGAGGCCAAGGACCGGGGCCTGAAGACGGTGGACCCGCAGCTCTACGACGTGGCGCGCGTCTTCTTCGCGGCCTGAGCGGGGATCGCATGGCGATGCACGAGCGACAGGTCCTGGTCACGGGCGCCAACTCCGGCATCGGGCTCGCCACCGTCATCGAGCTGGCGCGCCGCGGGTTCCGGGTCACCGGCACGGTGCGCTCGGAGGCGAAGGCGGCCACGGTGGCGGAGGCCGCTGCGGAGGCCGGCGTCGAGGTGGCCACGGTCGACCTCGACGTCACCGATGCCCACCGCTGCGAGGAGGTCGTGGCCGCGCTCGGCCCGCTCCACGGCCTGGTCAACAACGCCGGCTACGGCGTCACGGGTGCGATCGAGGACGTGCCCGACGACGAGGCGCGCCTGGTCCTCGAGACCATGGTGGTCGCGCCGATGCGCCTGGCCCGCCTCGCCGTCCCCGGCATGCGCGAGGCCGGTGGCGGCCGGATCATCAACATCTCCTCGATCTACGGCCGGATGACCACGCCCCTCACCGGCTGGTACCAGGGCTCCAAGCACGCCCTCGAGGCGCTGTCGGACGCACTGCGCATCGAGGTCGCGAAGGACGGCATCCACGTGGTGCTCATCGAGCCCGGCGGGTTCCGCACCAACATCTGGGCCGACCTCGAACGGGACCTCGAGAAGCGCCAGGGCTCGCGGTACGAGTCCGCGTACCAGCGCGTCGGCGGCCTCACCTCGCTGTGGTCGCCGCTGATGGGGGAGCCGGCGTCCTGCGCCAGGGTCATCGCCCGCTCGCTGCAGACCCCGATCCCGCGGCCCCGCTACCTGGTGGGCAGCGACGCCAAGCTGGCGGCCGCCGCCGACCGCCTGACCCCGGCCATGGTCAAGGACCGCGTCCTGCGCATCGTCCAGGGCCTGTGACGGTCGCTCAGCTGACGGTGCGGGAGTAGTCGGCCCGGCCCACCGGCTCGCCGGTGGTCTCGAGGTCGTCGACGAGCGCGTCGGCGGGCTGGCCGTCGTTGCGGAACATCACCTCGTTGAACCCCGTGGTGGGGTGCGTGGCGGTCCACACGATCTGGGCGAGGGCGTTGCGCAGGGTCACGCCCTGCGGGCCCTGGTCGCCGAAGAGGCCCCGCACGTCGACGATGAGCCGGTCGGCGTCGACCGCCGACCGCTGCGCCGACAGCAGGGTGGCCGTGGAGGGGATGGCCGTGGTCAGCCCCTGCTCGGCCGGATCGCCGCTGCTCGGCGGTTGGGTGAACAGGCTGCGCAGGGTCGCCTCCACGCCTGCGTCGGCCGGGACGCGCCGGGCGACGGTCTGCAGCACGGTGGAGCCGTCGTCGGTGCGCAGCAGGTACACGACCACCTCCTTGCCGTCGGCGGCCTCGGGCTCGCTGGTCGTCGTGGTGGTGGTCTCGAGGCGGGAGAACGGCCCGGACAGCTCGACGGGCTGGTCGTTCGTCGGGACGTCGCAGGCGGCGAGCACCAGGGCCACGCCGACCAGCAGCGCTCGCAGGCGGCGGCTCATGCCAGGTCCTCCTCGGGCTGCTCCAGCTCGATGCGGGGGAGCTCCACGGCGAAGCGGGCCCCGCCGCCCGGCGCGTCGTCGACCCAGACGCGCCCGCCGTGCAGCCCCACGTGCTCGGCGACGAGGGCGAGACCGAGGCCGACCCCGGTGCTGGCGCCCCGTCGCCCGGCGGCGCCGGCGCGGTTGAACCGCTCGAAGATGCGGTCGCGGTCCTCCGGGGGGACGCCCTCGCCGGCGTCGTCGACGTAGATCCGCACGTGGTCCTCGTCGGCGGTGACCGTCACCCCGATCGCCCCGTCGCCGTACTTCTCGGCGTTGCTCAGCAGGTTGGTGAGCACGCGCGCCACCCGCCGCTTGTCGATGGCCGTGATGATCGCCCCCA